>NZ_VPCW01000009.1:0-116422 GCF_013418015.1 Acinetobacter sp. YH12211 | reverse complement strand
CGCAAGAGATGCGATGGATGTCTGATTATTTGTAGTCATAAATTTAAGTCCCCACTTGTTTCTAAGTGGGGACTAAATTAAGGCTTATAGGATGAATTCAGAAGGTGTGTTCAGCGGACGCTTACGCACACAGCCATAAAAAATATCGCCCATAAAATCTAAACCCACAGTTTCAAAAATGATATCGCATAGCTCAAAGAGCTTAGCTGTTGAAAATGTATGATTTGCGAAGTTAAAAGTGAAAATTATTGTGTCATTTGGCTGAATTTTACTGAGTTTTTCGTGTAATTCATCGTTATAAAAAGCATCGAAATTTGATTGTTTTCTATGGATTCATTTAGAAAGTAGTGCATGTTGTAACATTATGCTTTGCATGGTCTTATTTCTAGCTAAAAGCCGTACTTTGGAAAAACTTCATCACAATCAAAGTAAAAAAAGCCATCATCTTTTCAGATCATGGCAAGCTATTATTCAGACTCAAGCTATGTAGAATTTAAAAATTCAAACTATATGACACGCCCAAAATATTTTGGCTCATGCTTAAATTGGCTTCGCCACCACCAAAATCAGCGGGGATAGAGTTGTTACCTTGCACTGTTTCTTTGAGTGCGTGTGTATAAGCCACACTTACATTTTGTTGATCATCGAGTTGCCAAGTTGCACCAACACTTAAATGCTCTTGTACCACACCTGGTGCCAAAATATTTAGGAAGGTTTGATCATTTTTAACAGGCTGATCGTTATAGCTATAACCCGCACGTAAAGTCAGTTTTTCTGAGGCTTGATAAGTCGCTGAAATTTTATAGACATTGATGTCATCCCATCCAAAACCAGGACCTTGTGTTGTGCCAAATTTATTGTTTGCGAATAATTGATCCAGTTTATTGCCAACAGAATCTACATCTGAATAATTAATGCGTAAGTAATCTGTCGCGACTGATAAAGCAGGGGTAAGTTGATAATTTAAACCTACACCATAGCTTTCAGGTACGTCAAAATCACCTTGTTTGGCAAATAAACCTTCATATTTCTTAAAGCGGCTGGCATTAATTTTAGATGAATAGCTTGCACCAAGGGTCAGTTTATCATTTGGTTTTGCCGACCAGCCAATACGTGCACCTACGCCGTATGAATCGTCATTGCCACGATCGCTAATTGCCGCACCGTTTGACGAAGCACCACCAAAGACATCACCAGCAAAACCTTGTGCACTAAAACGTTGATATAAAATATTTGCAGCCAAGGCTATAGATTGATTTTCTGCATATTTCCAAGATAAAGCAGGTGAAATAAAGGCTTGGGTTAATGAAATACCTGCGCTTCCTGTATTATCATAAACTGCATAAGGATTATTTTTATAATTGGTATTCATGCCACCATTGCCATAAACCGCAATACCCGCAGTGACTTGTTCATTCACTGGGTGAACATAACCTAGATCTGGAATTACAAAGTATTTACGGCTATTGCCATCATACTGACCATTTGCTCCATAACCATTTCCTGTAATTTCAGACTCACGATCTGGAGAGAAAATAGTTAAACCAGCATCAACACGCTTACCTAACCAGCTCAAACCCGCTGGGTTGCTTGCAATAGTCAAACTGTCCTGAAAATTAGCAATGGCTGTGCCTGCATTTCCTTGAGATTTTACACTATATGCATGCATGAAATATCCTGTTGTTGCAAAAGCAGATGTTGAAAACAAAGGTGCGATAACAGCAATTGAGATAAAAGAAGATAGATATTTCATGAGAATATAGATCGAGTAAAAACAATATATGCGTCAGTATATTGAAAAGTTGTATTCTTGTATTTGAATATAAATTCATATCTTTATTCTATTTTTGAATATAGAGCTATGAAACAGCAAGGGTATTCATTCTATATGTATATCAAAATGATGCTTCAACTCTTTTGACCAAAGAAGCTCCCTTGGGAGCTTCTTTATTGATTTACATTGCTTTAATTCATAATTATAAAGTGCTTTATGCCAAGTTTTCTAACACAAATTGTGGCGATTTAATAAATAATCGAATCAATGCTTGAGCAGAACTCGACGGTTGACGGACACCACGTTCCCAACTTTCTAAAGTTCGGACAGAGATACACAATTTTGCCGCAAGTTCAGTTTGTGAAATATTCATTTTTTGCCGAACTTTAATGATCTGTTGTGCTAAATCCAAACAAGCCGTTTGCTCTACAGTATGATTCACATGATTATGACTGTGTTGAAGCAGATGCATAGTTATCTCCTCCTTAGGGTCGAATAAACAAGTCAATGAGTTATTAAAATAAGTATTGTCCTACAGCTGCATAAATTTGATACTGCAAAATTTACACTTTAGAGTGAAGCAAAGATGGCAACACTGTAAGAAATGATAAGAAAATTCAAGAGTCAAAACGAGGCGGAGCACGACCTTGTGGTAGAATAAAAAGCGGCTCAGTTTGAAATAGTGTTGGTGTAAACGATGTTTTAAAAGACAAAATCCGAATTTGCGTTCGGACTAAAATTGGTCTGATTTTGTTTTCAAATAATGGTAGTGCAAAACTATAAACTAGACAGTATTCACATTCATGATCTGTATGCGCCGCATCTTCAGATGATGCATGTTCGTGTGAACTTTCAAGTCCGAATGCAACATGAGTCGCAGTTTCATGGTGTGTAGATGAATACGAAGAATGGGGTGCGGTGCGTTCTAAAAATAATGCTTGGGCAATAGTTTCACAGACAGAGGAAAAATGTTGTTTCTCTGGTAATAAAGGCTGTAGGAACACAGCGACTTGTAACAAGATTGCAAATAATCCTAGCAATCTGCCCCACATCATAAACACTGTATCAATCTTTTATTCAATTTATTCATGTAATACTATAACAAAAATGACAATGATAAATATTGAAGTATTACACGAAGTTTTAATTAATATTTAACCTAATATTGAGCGTTATTTAAGCATTCAACAGACCCTAGTATCATCTTGTAAAAGAAACTGTCGGAAAACCTGCTTCCAGCCAAGCTTGCATACCACCTTGCATTGAATAGACTTTCTCGAAACCCATTCTTTGTAAGGCTTGAGTGGCAAGTGCAGAACGCGCACCAGTACCACAAAGTAAGTAAATATCTCGTTCAGCCAGATTGGTAAGAGCACGTTCAACATCGCAATAGTGGTTTACTACAGGGTGTTGTGCAATTTTCATTTCTAACATGCCGCGTGGAAAATTCACTGCACGGTCTATTGCACAAGCCTGATGTTCTTCAGGTTCTCGTACATCAATCAAAATAATATCGGGATGTTGCAAATATTTTTCATGCAATTCTTGCACGCTAATTTCTGTAATTTCACTTTTGGCTTCAGTGATTAGTTGATCTGGTGTTTTCATTCATCCACACTCATTTATTTTGAGTTTATATAATATAATATTATATATTTAATAAGATTTTATTATTGTTAGGAAATGTGTCTGATCGAATATCGTTGTGATTTTCTATAAAAACATTTTAAATCAGGTGTTTAAATCCTAATAAAATTTAAGTCATCAATTGATCAAAAAGTCATATCTTATTCAACTATAAGGTATATACTAGATCTAACACTTTTGTTCGATTGTTCAGGGGACGTCAAATGCCTGCAAGATTTTTTGGAATTTTTCTGGGTTTAATTGCAGCGGTATTAATCATTGGTGGATTATTCATCAATATGATCAGTGGTGAAGCTACCGTCGTGGAATACTGGATTTTATTGTTGCTTCCATGTTTTGGTATTCCAATTTTGTCTGCAGTGTGCCTAAAAGAAATAGACTAAGCACAAAAGTATAAGTTTTCTTTACATTAAAATTGATAGATGATTCATCGCATTTAATTTTAATGATCCAAAAGCCCATGCGATCATGGGTTTTTGTGTTTACAGCAAAACAGTTGGTTTTGAGTTTTATTTGAATATTTGCAAAGCAGCGTTGCAGAATTGGGCTGTTCAGCAGCCTAGTCATAGTTAAATGCTATTAAAATCTAAAGACAATATTTAAGTTTAATATCATGTAAGCATTCCATTATCAGGTATTGCCAATCAATGTTCATTTTGGCGTAGGTCATCTGCAAAAAATTCAAGAGATTTTACGATCTTATACCTATAGGCGTATTTTAACTATTGCCACTGCAGGGCAAAAAGCCGCAGGCGAGCGTTTATTGGCACTAATCCAAGACATGGCTGTAGCGGTCTATCCTCATGCGGTGATGCATGTGCCAAAAGAAGTTGCCGATCAAGCCATTCAAGATGTGCAGCGTTTAAAGGTCGATTGCTGTTTGGCACTCGGCGGTGCTCTGCGATTGGTTTAGCCAAAGCAATTGCTTTAGAAACCCATTTACCGATTATTGCAATTCCGACCACTTATGCAGGTAGTGAAATGACTGCGGTGTATGGCATCACCGAAAACCAGCTGAAAACCACAGGCAAAGCAGCTCAAGTTTTGCCTAAAGTAGTGATTTATGATCCTGAATTGACACTCAACTTACCCACTGAAATTTCGGTATGTTCGGGTATGAATGCGATGGCACATGCAGTTGCGGCATTATATGCACAGGATAAAAATCCCATTGTAAGTTTAATGGAGCTAGAGGCGATTACTCAACTGGCACAGGCTTTACCTGAAATTGTGCAAGCGCCTCATAATATGCAGGCACGTGAACACGCTTTATATGGTGCATGGTTGGCTGGTGTGTGTTTGGGTTCGGTGGGGATGGCAATTCATCATAAAATTTGCCATAGCTTAGGTGGACGTTATCAGTTGCCACATGCGCAAACCCACGCCATTGTGTTGGCGTATTCAGTGTATTACAACCGACATGCAGATATTGCTGCAATGAATCAACTGGCAGCGGCTTTAAATGTGTCAGATCGGGAACAGTTGGGCTTGGCGATTTATCAGCTTAACCAAAGATTGAATATTCCAATGGCACTTAAAGATTTAGGATTACCCGAAACAGCACCTGCCCAAGTGGCACGTATTATCTGCGATAGTCCATATTATAATCCACGCGAATATGACTATGCCGAATTAGAGGCCTTATTGACCAAAGCTTATTGGGGACAAGCACCAATCTAATACTGCTGAGAAATAGCATGATAGATAAAAAACCGAAGCCACTTAGACTTCGGTTTTTTATTTGCCGTGACGGATTACGGTTTATACAAGCCTAAATCTTGCAAATGTAATCTAAGAATACGTCGCAGTTCCAATACAGCTTCTGGCGTTTCCTGAATGGAATGTCCGCCTTTAATAATTTTTTCTGAAACAGCGCCATCTAAGTGGGCACTGTTGTAATGCACCACATCGTCATTCATTAACAGATGCTCAGTGCTGTCGGTATTATTGCCAATAATACTGTGATATTTAAATCCTTTGACAGGCAAAATATCTTCAGTTAATTCCGTAAATTTGGAATTTTTACTTAAATCACTCGGTCCATTTTGAATGACGCCATGCCCAATTTCTTTGGTTAGATTTTTTAAATCGACTTCATGTTGCTGCAAGGTATCCGCAAACGCGCTTAAAAATGCAGTCGGTAAGCGAATGACTTTACGTGCTGCAAGGGTGAACCAGCGGTCTGCAAACTCTGTACCTTTATGCGGTGCAGCCAAGAATATTGCACGGTTAAAATTGGTGATGGGTTTAAGGCGCAAACGTGCTTGCAACAAAGGATCAGATTTAAAGCGTTCCAGACGTCGGTTTTTAAGCATTTGCATGGCAGGTTGAGTTAAATCAGTATCGCTGACCAACAAACGTGCCAAAATACCACCCATGCTGTGTCCAATTACTACAGCATCTTTTTTGGCTGCAGCAGAAGGACTGACCTGTTTAAAGCCTTGTTGAAGCAAGGCATAAATTTGGAAACGGCTTTCTAAAATTGGCATATTGGTCGAGTAAAACACTTGCCAGACTTGAAAGTTTTCCCGCAATACAGGATCGCCCATAATATCGTTGGTTAAGCGAATCCACGCTTCGGGGCTACTGGCCAAACCATGAATGAGGACAATGACTTTTTTATTCGGATTATACGGCTCAAGTAAGTACAAATGCGGCATACTGAGTCGTTCTTCACGATCAATTAAGGATAAATAAGCCGATTTACCTAAATTATTTTGCGCTAACCACAAGCCATAAGGTGCAGAAAAGTTAGCTGCAAGCGGGTAGTTCTTTTGTGCAATTTGGGCAGATTCATATTTATACGGATCATAAGCCTTGAGCTTAAAATGCGGCCGATTCAAAATATCTTCAATGGAATTGGCGCTATGTGGTTCTGCAGTGATTGTCGCGGCTAAATAGCGAGCTTGGTGAATATTTGGATTTTTTCCTGCAGGATAATCATATTTTAGCGGATCAATAATATATTTGCTTTTGCTCAGATCATCGTTTGGATTTTCAGGCAATACCACCAGAAATTCAGACCCAAAACCATCACGGCGCGTGACCGAGCGCAAACCCGAAAAGTTCAGGTTATAGGTTGACATCAACTGCTGAATTTTTTGTTGTTTCAGCTGCGGGTAGTACTCAAAATCAATGTCATAAATGCTGTTGCCAACACGAATTTGTTGTTGCAATTCATCGTGTTTATAGCGCAGCGCATAGCTGCTGACCAATTTGGCAATCGCCTGATTATAAAAATCACGAATTTGGACTTGTCTGTTATCAAAAAGACGGTCTTGCGGCGCACGTTTGGTTTTAAACATGTAGGCGTAACTATAACGAATACTTTGATCGAGCATGTGCAATTGCTGATCTAAACATTGTTCATAATTGGCCTGATGAATTTTTTGTTGTTCTTCCGATCTTTTACTGTTCAGAATACTGATTTTACAGGACGATGAATTTTCCAGTTCAATCGCTTTCGCTAAATATAATTCACTGGCGGTTGAGAGCAGTTGTTCATCTTGAATTTGCGGGATTTGTTTGAGTGCACTTACACATTCTTCAGGTTTTTCGGCACAAATATTGGCTTCACGTCCTGTCATCGACAAGACATTTAAACTGGCTTCACTCAGTTTTTTGCGCGATAAAATACTATCACGTTCATTGGCAATACTAACTTTTAACGCCTGATTTTTAACACTGACCACCTGACAACCAGACAGCAGTGTTGTACTGAGCAATGCAGCAATCACAATTTTATTCATGGAAAGTCTGGCTTAATTTTTAAGATTTTTTTCCATCATACGTTTTTTTAAAGCTTTTTCAATTGCGTAGAAAGCAAAATAGACCGTCGAAACGGTCTATTTTTAGGTATTTTTGTATCGATTTTTTATTAAGTGCGTGGTGCGATCACTTGCCACACATTCCAGCGACCTTGCTTTTCAATTTCAGCAATCAAACGGTCAGCCACTTCGGCTTCTTGCGGGTATTTGATTTTATAGTTTTTCAAAGTTTGTACTGCATTTTTCTTTTGTTCCATGGCAATATAATTGTTTGCCGCAGACAAATAAGCTTCCTGCACACCTGCTTTCATGGCTTTGTCTAAATAAGGAATGGCTTCACGATGACCGCCACCTTCAGACAGACCGAAACCAAACCAGAAATTCGCTTCGGCATCTTCCTGATTAATTTTTAAGATACGCTGCGCATAGTTAAGTGAGCGTGTGGTGTAAACAGAGCCTAAGTCTAGGTTACGTGCCATAACACTGGCTTTAAATGCACGCATCAAAATATCAAAAGAGGCATTTTCATTGGCTGCCAAAGTGTCTAATTGTTGAGTCACTTCTTTGAGCTTTGCCTCGAAACCACGACGTTCCTGACGTTCGCTAAAACGTGGTGGATAGTGACGTGCTTTGCCTTCGACCAATTGTAAGAAGTCATCAATTTCGGTGATGTCAATTTCGTTTTCACCTGCCAAAACTGCAAACTTCAAGCTACGGGCATTGTTATTGACCGTAGGTACAATCAATTTGTTTTGATCTAAGGTAATGCTTTTGCTTGGATCATTTGGGTTAGTAACCACCATTTTAGTCACAGGCTGTGCTGCTGCTTTTTGTAGGTTAATTTCAAATGGTGGTGGGGCATCATAATTAAATGGATTTAAGGCATAGAATGGTGCACTTAATTCAGGTTCGGTAAATACGATAGGTGGTTTTACTTCTTGTTTTGGTGGTGCAACACAGGCGCTAACGAGCGTTGCGGCTAGAATACTGAGTGCCAAAGGCTTAAGAGTCATGGTGTTCTTCCGTTCAATTTATTTTAAAAGTGAGAGGTGATTGTGTCGGATTAAAATATTGCATGTCGGTCAGTCTAAGAAATCTGTTCCGAACATGCAATACAATTGAGGGGGCTTAGTTACACAGTGATACGAAGTTTTTTTAAGTATGTAGGATTGATCAAATAAACAGCCCTATTTACTTTGTGCTTCACACTCACGTCTAACATCTTCAATTATTTTTAATTCTTCTGCACTATAAGGTTGTTCATTTTGCTGTGGGTTTTTAAAGCTTGGGTCAAGTAAAGAGAGACGCTGACATAATAAATTCATACGTTTTTCATTTTGTTCCAAGCGATCTAGTAATACTCGCATGCCGTCCAATACTGGGTCAGATTGGTCCTGCGTTGCTGCATAAGGTTGGAAACCAATACTGGCAGCATAATCACGACGACGTGCTTCCTGATCATCGGCAGGTTTATTTTTCATAATAAAGCGCGCAGGGTTACCCACAGCAGTTGCGCCTTCAGGTACTTCTTTGGTCACAACCGCATTAGAGCCAACTTTGGCATTTTTATGTACGGTGAATGGGCCTAGAATTTTCGCGCCTGCACCGACTACTACGCCATCTTCCAAAGTTGGATGACGTTTGCCTTTATTCCACGTTGTGCCGCCTAAAGTCACGCCATGATATAAGGTGACATCATCACCAATTTCAGCAGTTTCACCAATCACCACGCCCATGCCATGGTCAATAAAAAAGCGACGACCAATTTTTGCACCGGGATGAATTTCAATTCCTGTAGCAAAACGGCTAAATGACGAGAGTAGACGTGCCGACCCCTTGCAGTCTTTGTTCCATAATTCATGCGCCACACGATGCATAATTAAAGCGTGAATTCCTGGATAAGTGGTTAAGACTTCAAGTGTATTTCGAGCAGCAGGATCGCGCGCGAAGACAGCTTGAATGTCTTCTTTGAGCTGTTTAAGCATTAGTTTGATCCTCGTCCTGTGTTGATGTAGATTTTTTCCATGAACCGTTATTCATTGCTTGTACGCGGCTAAAAATACCGCGAAGTAAATGGTATTCCATACGATCTAATTGTATACGTCCGAAAAGCCGACGCAAGCGCAAAGGCAATAATCGTGGATTTTTTGGATCCATAAATTCAATTTCTGCCAGCATTTTTTCTAAATGTGGATAGAACTGTTGCATTTGTTCATGGTTGACCAAAGGTTCATCCCATTGCATCGCTTCAGAATCTGTCACTTGCATCGTCGCTGCAGGATCGGCAATTTTTCCGACAATATCGATGGCAGCCATACGCATTTCATAGCAAATCACTTGAATGGCTTGAGCAACATTGAGCACACCATATTCTTCATTGACAGGAATCGTCACGTGATAATTCGCCAAAGCCAGCTCTTCATTGGTTAAACCACGATCTTCACGTCCAAAAATAATGGCAACATTTTGCCCATGCTGTGCCACAGCATTTAACGACTTTTCTGCCGCAGGGCGTGCATCTAAGAGTGGCCAAGGAATAGTACGACTACGTGCACTGGTGCCAAAGACCAAATGGCAGTCGGCAATTGCATCTTCGAGCTGTTCAACCACTTCAATCTGTTCAATTAAATCGGTTGCACCTGCCGCCAAAGCATCAATATCTGGATGCGGATAGGTTTTTGGATCAACCAAAACCAATTTACATAGCCCCATGGTTTTCATGGCGCGTAAGGCGCTACCGATGTTGGCAGGCAGGGTGGTATTCACCATGACAATACGCACGTGGGAGAGGTGTGCGGCAACAGCTGCATTGTCGGTTTGACTCATAACAAATCCAGATGGGTTAAATTTTTAATTAAGAATATTGATCAACTTCGGTATGGTATAAATCCATAGCATCATCCATGCTCATATCAGCAGGTGGTGGAGCAATCGATGCAGGTTTCGCCACATCGACAGCTTTCGCGGCTTTGGATTTCACTTGATATTCGATATGCAGGCTTTCTTTACCAAAATAGTCACGCAATTTGACCAAGGCTTCATCTAAGGGTGCGATTTTCCACTGAATGCCCAAATGTAATTCTGCAGTGGCATAAGCATAGTCAAGGTGCAATAAAACAGGAATATGCGTGCATAAATCCACATTACAATAAGGCAGCAACATATTTTGTAAGTCTTGACTCAAGGTCTTGCTTAAATGTTCTGCATGCAAGTGAATTTGAATACTATTGGCGCGTTTTTGACGAATTTCATTCAAGCTAAACGCTTTGGTTAAGCGTCCCATTGGGCGGTCAAAACCTTCACGTTCGTAAATTTCGCCTTCAATCACCACCACTTTTTCAGTTTGTACAATATCTTTAAAGCGTTGGAAGCGCTCATGGTTGGCAGATACTTCAATACGTGCCGTACCATCATCTAAAGTGACCACCATCCGATTTGGGAAGTTGGCGACATCCACCACCAAGCCTGCAAAGACGGTGGTCACGCCACGACGGGTTGGCGTCAGTTCATTAATTTTACTTGGAATAAAGGCTTTTAATTCATTGCGATAGACATCAATCGGGTGACCAGTGAGGTAAAGTCCAAGTGTGTCTTTTTCACCTTTAAGTCGGACTTCATCTGACCATGGTTTTACAGGTTTGGCAGGCTTACGTTGTACTTCTTCAACTTCACCAAATAAATCCATGATGCCTGTTTCACGGTTGGAACGTGCTTGTTCCGCCGCTTGTACCGCTTCTGGCAATTGTGCCATTAAACTTGAGCGTTCGATGCCTAAACAGTCTAATGCACCCGCACGAATTAAGGCTTCAAGGGTTCGTTTGTTGATTTTTTTCAAATCAATACGATGACAGAAGTCAAATAAATCGCGGTATGGGCCTTCTTTTTGGCGAGAATCAATCACCGATTGCATGGCTTGTTCGCCCACGCCTTTAATTGCGCCAAGTCCGTAGACAATGGTGCGTTCATCGCTGGCGTGGAAATGATACAAAGACATATTTACCGAAGGTGGTAAAACTTCCAGACCATTGTGGCGACAGTCATCAATCAGGAACACCACGTTATCGGTGTTTTGCATTTCCGACGACATTACCGCAGCCAAGAATTCGGCAGGGTAATGTGCTTTCAGCCATGCCGTCTGATAGGCAACGAGGGCATAAGCAGCCGCGTGGGATTTGTTAAAACCGTAGCCTGCGAACTTTTCCATATAGTCGAAAATATGGTTGGCTGTGGCGGCATCAATGTCTTTTTTCGCAGCACCTTCAATAAAGATTTGGCGCTGTTTCACCATTTCTTCAGGTTTTTTCTTACCCATAGCACGACGTAGTAAGTCCGCACCACCGAGGGTATAGCCTGCACAATACTGTGCCGCCTGCATTACCTGTTCCTGATAAACCATAATGCCGTAGGTTGGTTCAAGCACACCTTCTAGCAAAGGATGCAGATACTCAAACTCGCCACCGTGCATACGGTGAATAAAGTCTGGAATGAGATCCATCGGGCCAGGACGATACAAGGACACGAAGGCAATAATTTCCTCAAATTTGCTTGGGCGTGCTTCTTTCAGCATCTTTTTCATGCCCACGGATTCAAACTGGAATACCGCTGTGGTGTTGGCATTGGCAAAGACTAAATAGGCATCTTTATCGTCCAATGGAATATGGGCAATATCTAGCGGTGTATCGGCTTGGATGCGTTTATTGATATTTTGTACTGCATCTTCAATAACCGTCAGGTTACGTAAACCCAAGAAGTCAAATTTGACCAAACCTGCCGATTCAACATCGTCTTTATCGTATTGTGCAACACGGGCGGTTCCATCAGCATCGCACATAACCGCAGAAAAGTCGGTGATTTTGGTTGGTGCAATGACCACACCACCTGCGTGTTTGCCTGTGTTGCGGGTAATGCCTTCAAGTTTTAAAGCCATTTCCCAAATTTCTGAAGCATCGTCATAGTCTGGGTTAGATGGATTGGTCACCACATCTTTCAGCTGTGGTTCGGCTTCAATTGATTCTTCCAAACTAAGCCCTAAAGGTTTAGTTGGAATCAGTTTAGAAATACGGTCTGCCAAACCATAAGACTTGCCCAAAACCCGTGCGACATCTCGAATCGCACCTTTGGCGGCCATAGTACCGAAAGTGGCAATTTGTGATACCGCATCACGTCCATAGGTGCGTGCCACATAATCAATGACTTTATCGCGTCCTGCAATACAGAAATCGACGTCAAAGTCGGGCATGGATACACGTTCTGGGTTTAAGAAACGTTCAAAGAGTAGTTCATAACGCAATGGGTCTAAGTCGGTAATTTTTAAGCTATAAGCGACCAATGAGCCTGCGCCTGAACCACGACCCGGCCCAACAGGTACGCCATTATTTTTAGACCATTGAATAAAGTCCATGACGATGAGGAAGTAACCCGGGAAGCCCATCGAGTTAATAATATTAATTTCGTATTCAATTCGTTCATCATAAGGTTTGCGAATTTCTGCCCAGTCTTCATCGCGCTGTGTGACAGGATAGAGCACATTTAGACGTTCTTCTAAACCTTGTTTGGATAGGTGCGCGAAGTAGGTATCAATGGTGTGTCCGTCTGGAATTGGATAATCTGGAAGGAAATATTTACCCAATTGCAGCGTGACGTTACAGCGTTTGGCAATGTGATAGCTGTTTTCAATAGCACTTGGAATGTCGGAAAATAATTCCGTCATTTCTGCAGTAGTTTTAAAATATTGCTCAGGACTATACGTTTTAGGACGACGGTTATCCCCTAAAACATAACCATCGGCAATACAAACTCGCGCTTCGTGCGCTTCATAATCTTCACGGCGGACAAAGTGCACATCATTATGTGCCACCACGCCAATATTATATTTTTTAGCTAATTTAACCGCTTCGGCAATAAAAGCATCTTCATCGGGACGATCTGTACGGGTCAGCGCCAAATAGACCCGATTACCAAATTTTTCTATCCATTCTTCTAGCAACGGTTCGGCTTTTTGTGGATTGGACGTGATCAGCATTTTGCCGACATCACTTTGAATGCCGAGTAACAGAATCAGATCATCGGCTTGTTCTAAAATCCATGCTTTATTGATGCAAGGGATATTGAGTTGCTGACCTTCAATATAGCCACGCGACACCAATTCGGTCAGGTTACGCCAGCCGTGATTGTTCATCGACAATAGCGTCACACGATGATCGGCATCATTTAAACGCAGCACTGAACCTAAAATCGGTTTGATGCCTTGCCCCAAACATTTGCCATAAAACTTTACGGCAGCGTGCAGGTTAGAGAGATCGGTCAATGCCAAAGCAGGCATTTCTTCATTGACTGCAGCTTTAATCAAGTCAGGTATGCGTACAATCGACTCGGTAATCGAAAATTCTGTATGTATACCTAAATGAACAAAGCGCATGAATCAGTCCCTTAAAAAATCACGGGTTAGTTTAGCATGCTCTGTTCAAGACAAAACACGCTGCTGTGTTTTTCTGTGGTGAAGTGATCTTCACCCGCTAACACAATTTTCATTTTATGCGTTAACTTTTGCCGTTTCATCGAGTGGGATGAACAGGCTAAGTTATTCGCTATTGAATGATGATTGTTTTATCTGAGCTTAGATAACCAGTCACCTAAACTTTGCACCAATTGCACTAAAATTAATAAGACCACTACTGTAAGTATGACTACACTACTATCAAAACGCTGATAACCATAAGAAATAGCAAGGTCACCAATGCCACCAGCACCGACTGCACCTGCCATCGCAGTTGCGCCAATTAAGCTAATGGTGGCTGTAGTTAGGTTCAAAATGAGTGAGCTGCGTGCTTCAGGTAAAATAAATTTGAAGATAATTTGTAATGGTGTAGCACCCATTGCCTGTGCAGATTCGACAATCCCTTCATTGACTTCAAGTAGTGAAGTTTCTACCAAACGACCAATATACGGGCCGACATAAATGGTCAGCGGTACAATGGCTGCCCAAGTTCCGATGGATGTACCCACTAAAAATTTAGTCAGCGGAATCACCGCAATCAATAAAATAATGAAGGGCAGGGAGCGCAGTGCATTTACAATCGGGTTGAGTCCGTGATAAATCACACGGTTTGGTAAAATACCTGTCGGACGAGTCACTACAAGGGTAATGCCCTGAATAAAGCCCCAGATACAACCAAACAACATGGCAAAGAACACCATATGAAAGGTTTCTTGTAAGGCCGTAACAAATTGGTCAATAGATAAAGAGCTTTTCCAGAAAGGTGTGGTTACCGAAGTCAGCCACTGTACAATTAAATCTCTCATGCTTGTATTCCTGACTGTTCAACTTCAACGCCATTGGCTTTCAGAAACTCAAGCGCCTGTTGAATGACGTTTGTATCACCGAGTAATTGAATGAACATTTGCCCAATCACAGCACCATCAATTTCGGTCATATTGGCAAATAAAATATTCAGGCTAATATCAAACTGTTTAATGATAGCTTGAATCACGGTTTCCTGAGCCGATTTACCTAAAAATTTCAGACAATAAATGCTGTGCTGATTTTGATTTTCCAGATTATTCAAAATATTGATAGGCAATTGTTGCTGCAACACAGTTTGAATGAAGCTTTTAGTGGTCGGGTGTTGCGGCTGACTAAAAATTTCCAAGGTTGAACCTGTTTCAATCACTTTGCCTTGTTCCATCACTGCAACATAATCACAAACCGATTCAATCACATCCATTTCATGCGTCACCATTACAATGGTAATGCCTTGTTCACGGTTAATTTTTTTCAGTAATTCCAGTACAGATTTGGTGGTTTGTGGATCAAGTGCTGAAGTTGCTTCATCGCAGAGTAAAATTTTAGGATGATTGGCTAGCGCACGCGCAATACCGACACGTTGCTTTTGTCCGCCTGAAAGTTCATCAGGATAGGCATCTTTTTTATGTTTTAAATCAATAAACTCAAGTAATTCATTTAAACGTTTTTCACGTTTGGCTTTGTTCCAGCCTAACAGTTTCATCGGCATTTCAATATTGGCAGCCACAGTTTTGGTCTGCAATAAATTGAAGTGCTGAAAAATCATTCCAATATGGGCACGTTCTTGACGCAATTCACGGGCATTGAGTGCAGTAAAATCTTTTTGATGAATGATAACTTGCCCAGCATTTGGACGCTCCAACAAATTGATCAAGCGGATTAACGTACTTTTACCTGCACCACTATAGCCAATAATGCCAAAAATACTGCCTGTTGGAATTTGTAGATTAATTTGATCCAACGCACGCAGTGTTTGACCTTTGAGCTGATAGTGCTTTGAAATGTTTTTAAATTCAATCATATCGTCAAGAAATGTCCATAAATGAAAAAACAGGCAAAGTTCGCTTTGCCTGTTTTGTTTAACGCATTATATTACTATTTTGCTGCTTCAGTGAAATAGCTGACAGGTTTATTTACCGCAACTTTTGTTCCGCCAAAGTGCTGATCAATATATTGCTTCACCGCTTCGGTATGATACAACGCACCTACTTTTTGCAAGATTGGGTCATTTTGACGATCTGCAGCAGTCGCGAGAATATTGACATTCATTTTTGTGCTTTGGTCAATTGGTTCGTAATAAATTGAATCTTTCAGTACGTTCAAACCACCTTCCATTGCAAGGGTGTTGCCCAAGACAATTGCATCGACTTCATCTTTTACACGTACAGCCGTTGCCATTTGAATTGGTTTGATTTGAATTTGCTTAGCATTTTCTACGATGTCTGCAGGCGTGCCTTGAACATTGTCAAAACCATCTTTCAGTTTAACCAAACCAGCCGATTGAAGTAATAACAGTGCACGTGATTCATTGGCACCATCATTTGGAATAGCAATGGTTGCACCTGTTTTGAACTCATCCAACTTTTTCACTTTGCTTGAGTAAATACCCATTGGCTCTAAGTAAGTTGTCGCTACTGGTGCAATTTGATCTTTATTGTTGGCATTAAATGCCACCATATAGGCATAAGATTGGAATGCGTTAAGATCAATTTCTTTATTTGCTACCGCCGTGTTCATTGACACGTAATCGGTGAAGTTTTTCACTTCAAGTTGAATACCTGCTGCTTTGGTTTCAGGTAAGTCGGCAATAAAACGCCAAATATCTGCATCTGAACCAGTCGATGCCATAGTGACAGTGTGTAGAGCAGAAGAATCTTTTTGTGCCGCGTCAGTCGCAGGCGCTTCTTGTTTGCCACAGCCAGCCAAGCCAACTGAAAGACCAAGTACAAGACCAAGGAGCTTTTTCATGAATATATCCCGAGCAAGTTTAAGCAGTGCCTAAAGTTGCCAATGATTGAGAAGAATCAAATCAGCACGATGGATGGAATCGCATGATGATGATTTTGTATGTTTCTCAAATATGTTG
The DNA here is from genome assembly GCF_013418015.1 of Acinetobacter sp. YH12211. Lineage (NCBI taxonomy): Bacteria > Pseudomonadati > Pseudomonadota > Gammaproteobacteria > Moraxellales > Moraxellaceae > Acinetobacter > Acinetobacter sp. YH12211. Next base: position 99,845 of record NZ_VPCW01000009.1, on the reverse strand, counting down.
TAGGTATTGTTTGAGTACTGAAAAAGTCAGCCCACAGCTCAATCAATAATTTTGAGATGGATGGGCAATTCACTTTTTCAAAAGATGCACCATCATAACAATAAAAAATAATTCTATATAGTGCTGTGTATGTTATGCATATCACTGTTTTACAACAGAAAGCGAATAAGTCAAAATAAGTTCTTATAAATAAATATATTCTGTAAAGATTAAGGATTTGAACAAGTGTTTAAATATTTAGGTGCTTTAAAATTTATTCTGCAATCGATAGTAAAAAACGAGATATGAAATTGTCGGTATGAAATCGGCTTAGTTACAAGAATCAGAACATGGATGTAAATACATAAAAGAAGTTATGAATGATTTTTCCAACGATAATATATCGCCCATATATAAGGCAAACTGCAAAATCAATAACTACTTGGACATCTATTCTTATTTTATCTGGACATTTTTTTCTTTTTTAAGATTAAATAAGACTACATAAAGCCGTGGAATTTTAATTGTTTATTGACCGCGCAACATGAAAAATCACCAAAAAGCTGTTCCGGTGCACTGAACCCTAGAACAGCTTTGACTAAGATATTGATGCTTGCAGGAATATTTCAAGCATTATGTATAACGTGCATTATGTTAATTTTAGAAAATCTTAAACTAAATCAGTTTCTATTTTTAAAATTGTCCCATCGTAATTTGCTTTAACTCTGATGACTTATCAAATTCAAAATGTAAGTAGCTATCAAGTATTTTATATTTCAGCCAACTGTTACTTTCTCTTTCTGGATTTCCAAATAGCTTAACTACAGATTGCTTCGTACTTTTATGATTAATACCTATGATAAGACCTTCTAAAAATGGGTATGGGTAATATTCTTCATTCTCTTTGACGTAGATGAAAATAGTGTCTAGTATTTGATGTTCATTAAATCTGAACGTAACGCCTCTCTTAAAAAATTCCCAATAGGATAGCTTTTCTCCACCAAAATTAGTCTCTGATGTATCAAACTCACTTGCAACAAGAATAACTGCTTTCAAAATATCTGAACTTGATTCTTTAGTTCCAAGACAAGATAAAAAAACTTCTACATCACCTGAAAAATTCACTTATTACATACCTAAATCTAAAGCCTCTTTATCCTTGAGTTTTATCATATTTAAAATGAAATCTCTGATTCAAAGTTAAAATTTTCAAAAAACTATATTCAGTTGACATAATGGTGCTTATACGAAATTGAGTTGTTATTCCCATTTAAAGTGTCCAAGTTAGATGCGATTCTCTGTTCATTTGTTTGTGAAATTTGGTGTCCATTAGAAAAAGAATCTGCAGGCAAACAGAGTAACAATGAACCTATCCCTATAAAAACATAAGCCAAATATATTAATCCTGCAAAAATAAAAAGTATTTGCAATGTAAACTCAACGAATATTGAAATTAAAAATTCTTTGAAGCTTTTTATTTTTTGCATGTTTATTGATCTAAAGTATTTTATAAACGTAGATCATCACAATGTACATGGGTTACAACCTGATAAACAAAAAGCTCGTACAGTGACGAGCTTTTTTATGGACTTAAATTTTTAGGCTAAACTAAAAATTTTAAGCATTTTCACGAGCAATGGCACGATAGCCAATATCTTTACGATATTGCACACCATCAAAGGTAACTTTTTCGCACAGTTCAAGGGCTTTAGCTTGCGCTTCGCCAATGGTATTACCGAGCGCAGTTACACACAGTACACGACCACCATTGGTCACAATCTCACCATCGGCATTGCTTGCTGTACCTGCGTGGAATACTTTCGCATCTGCCATTTGTGTTTCTAAACCAGAAATCACATCACCTTTGCCTGAAGTTTCAGGGTAACCCGCAGTCGCCAATACAATCCCGACAGTTTTGCGTTCATCCCAGTCTGCTTCGGCAGGTAAGTTGCCAGCAATACCTGCTTCAACCAAATCTACCAAAGATGACTTTAAGCGCATCATAATTGGCTGCGTTTCAGGGTCACCAAAACGGCAGTTAAACTCGATCACTTTTGGTTGACCTTTGTCGTCAATCATTAAGCCAGCGTATAAGAAACCTGTATAAACATGACCGTCTTTTTTCATACCTTCAACGGTAGGACGCATCACTTCATTCATCGTTTTTTCAAATACGTCTGCAGTCACGACAGGGGCAGGAGAGTAAGCACCCATACCGCCAGTGTTTGGACCTTGGTCGCCTTCAAAAATACGCTTGTGGTCTTGTGAAGTTGCCATAGGAAGGATGTTGTCGCCATCAATCATACAAATGAAAGAAGCTTCTTCACCGGCAAGGAATTCTTCAATAACTACACGCGAACCCGCATCACCAAATTTGTTGCCTGCTAGCATGTCATCAATTGCATCAAATGCTTCTTGATTGGTCATCGCCACGATCACGCCTTTACCTGCAGCAAGACCGTCCGCCTTGATCACGATTGGAGCACCATTTTTTTCAACAAATGCTTTTGCCGCATCAACTTCGGTGAATACGTCATAGAATGCAGTTGGAATGTTGTGACGTTTTAAAAAGTGCTTGGCAAAGGCTTTAGAACCTTCAAGCTGTGCAGCAAACTGGGTTGGGCCCCAAATTTTTAAACCCGCTTCACGGCAGGCATCTACTACACAATTGACCAGTGGTGCTTCAGGGCCAACAATGATTAAATCAACAGCATTATTTTTGGCAAAGTCGATGATTGCAGGGTTATTTTGAATATCTAACGCTACATTCTCGCATTTGTTTTCTGTTGCCGTACCTGCATTACCCGGTGCAACGAAGACTTTAGCGACTTTGTCATCTTGTGCGATTTTCCATGCCAACGCATGTTCACGACCGCCGCTACCTAAAACTAAAATATTCATCTAAAAATCCCTCAAAGAATAAAATCCCCTAGCGAAGCTATGCTTTTCACCCTTGAAAAGGAAGGAGATTGTGCATAAAAACACAGTTCCCTTACGTGAAAAGTCCCCCTTTTATAAAAAAGGGGGATTTCGGAGGATTATTAAATACGACTTCTAATTAATGAGTTTAATTAGTGACGGAAATGACGCATGCCAGTGAAGACCATTGCAATACCAGCTTCATCTGCTGCTGCAATCGTTTCTTCATCACGCATAGAACCACCCGGTTGAATAATGCATTTGATACCAGCTTTAGCTGCGTTATCAATACCATCACGGAATGGGAAGAATGCGTCAGATGCCATTACTGCACCTTCAACCACTAAACCTGCATGTTCTGCTTTAATGGCAGCAATACGAGCAGAGTTTACACGGCTCATTTGACCTGCACCAACACCAATGGTCTGACGGTTTTTTGCATAAACAATTGCGTTCGATTTTACGTATTTCGCAACTTTCCAAGCAAAGATCATGTCGTCAATTTCTTGTTCAGTTGGTGCACGTTTGGTCACAACTTTTAAGTCATCTTTAGTGATCATGCCCAAGTCTTGATCTTGAACCAATAAACCGCCGTTGACACGTTTGTAATCCATTTGTGGAGCGCGTGCATCAATCGCAGGAAGTTCGCCACATACCAGTACACGTACGTTTTTCTTCGCGCCAGTCACTTCAAGTACGCCATCTGCAATGCTAGGCGCAATGATTACTTCAACGAATTGACGGTCTACAATCGCTTGTGCAGTGGCAACGTCTAACTCACGGTTAAACGCAATGATGCCACCAAATGCAGATTCAGGGTCAGTTGCATAAGCAAGGTCATAAGCCGCTTGAATACCGTCTAAAGATACAGCAACACCACATGGGTTCGCGTGTTTTACGATCACACAAGCAGGTTTTGCAAATGATTTCACACATTCAAGTGCGGCATCAGTATCTGCAATGTTGTTATAAGATAATTCTTTACCTTGAAGCTGTTTCGCTGTAGAAACAGAAGCTTCAGTTGCAGCAGGGTCTACATAGAACGCTGCAGATTGATGCGGGTTTTCGCCGTAACGTAAATCTTGCGCTTTGTTCAATTGTGTATTGAATGTACGTGCAAATTGGTCAGCAGTACCTTCTTCTTTACCTACACGTGCACCTAAGTAAGAGGCGATCATGCCGTCATATTGTGCAGTGTGTTCAAATGCTTTCACTGCCAAATCAAAACGAGTTTCGTAAGACAATGCACCGTTGCTTTTCATTTCTGCAATAACAGTCGCATAGTCAGAAGCATTTACTACAATACCTACAGAAGCATGGTTTTTCGCTGCAGCGCGAACCATAGTAGGGCCACCAATGTCGATGTTCTCAATCGCATCTGCAAGTGAACAATTTGGTTTTGCAACAGTCGCAGCAAATGGATAAAGGTTAACAACAACCAAGTCGATGGCATCAATATTGTGTTCTGCCATGACTGCTTCGTCTAGACCACGACGAGCCAAGATACCGCCATGAATTTTTGGGTGTAACGTTTTTACACGACCATCCATCATTTCAGGGAAACCAGTATGCTCTGATACTTCTACGACAGCAATATTGTTGTCTTTAAGCAACTTATAAGTACCGCCAGTAGATAAAATTTCTACCCCAAGAGCAGCAAGGTCTTGTGCAAATTCAACAATACCTGTTTTGTCAGAAACAGAGATTAAAGCGCGTTTAATAGTCATGATCTTCGTCACAGTTTTCAATTACAGATTAAAACAAACTAGCAAAATGCAGGTAAAAAAAATGCCTGCGGAGGTCGCAAGCATTTTATCACTTATTCACTCATTAAACCGTGAGCTTTTAACTTTTTACGTAAAGTACCACGGTTTAGTCCAAGAATTTCAGCAGCGCGTGTTTGGTTACCGCGAGTGTATTCAAGAACAACAGATAAAAGAGGTTTCTCCATTTCTGCTAACACCATGTCATACACTTGTGAAGGTTGTTCACCTTGTAGTTGTGCAAAATAATGGCGAACTGCGCGATCTACGTGAATACGTAAAGCAACATCAGATTGTGCAGTAAAAATAGGAGATTTGCTATTCATGCGAATTAATCCGAAAATCAGATATCACTGGGATAAAGTGATATATCAATGTGGTCTATAAATTAAATGAACTCCGTTTTAGATCCTAAAACGGGAAGTTCTAAAACTGGAACATTTAGCTTGCCACAACTCTAGGCATTGGTCGAAATTTAAGCGTAACAATACATTAATAATTGTTACAGACCAAAATCAAAACAAAAAATCTACTCTGTACGCGATATATAAAAATAAAGCGCATTAGACAGATCTATATTTGTTGTGAATCTTGCGAGGAGTTTGCAGCACAAAGCTTTCGTGGCGCGTATGATACCATTGTATGAGAAAAAGTGAGCAAGAAAACTGCAATTTTTTTAATTTTTTTCGCTATTTTTTCACTATTTTTTTGTGAATTAAGGCTTGATAATTTCTAAAGTATAGGCATCGAAGTCGTTTCGTGATATTGGAACTAAAATGTCAAACTTAAATGGACTGTTTTTAGGAATACGTTGAATGCTCGAAAGACTTTCGACCAAATACTCCTGTGGGGAATAGATGTAAGTCGATAATGTTTGTTGTTTTTCTTTTAAAGTGACTTTGATATTAGGCAAAGCCAAGCTTTTATCATAGTAATTGATCAGCTCACCCGTAAATTGTGTATTCATACGATCTACACGTTTAACCTTCACGCGATTTGCTGAAATTAAGCTATAGCGTTCTTCTAAACTGCTACAGTTAAAAAATTGACAGACTTGGGTAAACACAGAATTCAGTGCAGGGCTGCTGTTTAAAAACTTTGGGTTAAACCACAAAATTTGGAAGATCAACAAGCCAATCAATAAAAGATTAATAATTCCCCAAAGTAAGTAGTAACCATTGCCATGCTTTTTTTCACTTTCAAGATCAGGCGCAGACAACTTCATGGCAGGAATGTTGCCAATCGGTTCAGTACTGAAATAATTGAGGTTATTCAGATAGGTTTTCAGATCAATATTGGAATGTTCAACTTTACGCTGAAAAATATCTAAAATATGTTGCGGTTGCGCAAGTTCAGCAGTTGCCTGCATAAAACTGCGGTTTTGAATGTGATGTAATTGTGATGTGACTGAGTTTTTATTTTGAGGAAAGGCAAATACCAAATGCGAAAGAGCATTAAAGGTATTGTCGCATTTAGGACAACAAACCATCCCTTGCGCAACGGTCAGCTGCGCAACGGATACTTTATAAACAGTTTGGCATTCAGGGCACTTGGTTTGCTTGTCACTCATAACTCAAAAATTACAGTTAGTGGGGATGGCGTTTCCCAGAAATTCGACACCAGTTTTCTTCACGTTTTTCGACTTGTACTATATCAAAAAATTCAGAATAAACACTAGAAACTTCAGCAACTTGCTCTTCAATTACACCTGCAAGTGCGAACTCGCCCTCAGATTTAATTAAAGTTGCAAACTCTGGCGCAAGCATCATCAATGGGCCTGCCAAAATATTGGCAACTAAAATGTCTGCTTTTTCATTACCGATGGTTTCATTGAACTCTTCTGGAAGTCCCACATATAAGTTTTTAAGTACACCGTTGAGTTCTGCATTTTGTTTGGTCGCTAAAACTGCTTGCGGGTCAATATCAGTCGCATAGACTTTTTTTGCACCGAGCAACAAAGCCGCTACTCCTAAAATACCTGAACCACAACCGTAGTCGATCACGACTTTATCTTTTACATTGGTTTTACCTAACCATTGCAGGCACAGGAACGTACTGGCATGGTTACCTGTACCAAAAGCCAAACCTGGGTCAAGTTTAATATTGACTGCATCTGCCTCAGGTGGTTCTAACCATTCAGGTACAATCCAGAATTTCTCTGCAATCTGGATTGGCTCGTAGTAATCCATCCATGAGCGTTCCCAAACCTGATCTTCCAAAAATTCACTGCGTAAAGGGGCATCTGGCATTTGCGCACGAATAAAGGTTTCTAAGGCTGCAACATCAATTTCTTCACCTTCGTCTTGTGCATAAATACCTGTCACAATGACTTTGTTCCAAAGTGGTGTTTCACCTGGCAGTGGCTCAAGTAAGTCCTGATTTTCCGCATCATCTAAGGTTACGCTGACTGCACCCAATGAACTGAGCAGGGTTTCAGTAAAATCGACTTGCGCTTGATCAACAGTAATATGTATTTGTAACCACTTCACGGAGATAACCTAAAATTTAATGCGAAAGCGCTATTGTAACTGAACTGGTGCAGACGCTGTTATTTTTTATTCGGATTGCGAAAGGGAAAACTCTATACGATTGGAAGTTTCAAATTCGCTTTATGCTTATAGTCGAATAATGTGACAAAAATATAACTCTAAAAAATATAAGTTAAGAATTTGTTTGAACCATCATCGCTCAATCATCCCCAAAACAGTCAAATTGCTGGATTGGGGATGATTGAGAGACTTGTTTAGGATGCAGATTGCTCCGATGCAGGTGTCGGCACAAATTTATTTAGTAATGTGCCTAAAATTGCGGCAAAAATATACATGAAAATAGAATAAACCGCAGCAGGCATGGCAATGGTTGAGCTTGACATAACGGTTAGGGCGATAGTCATTGCAAGGGTACTGTTGTGAATGCCAATTTCAAAGGCGCAGGCTCGGGCTTGTTGGCTATTTACGCCAAAGAAACGCGGGACAAAATAACCAATCAATAAACTGCAGGCACAGAACAGGGCAGTGGCAAGTCCTACATCTGCCAAATAAAGCATGATGTTGTTTCGCTCTTTGGCAATTGCGCCAATAATAATCACAATTAGAAAAACCACAGCAAAAATACGCACAGGTTTGTTTAAGCGGTCTGCCGTTTGAGGGCTAAAATGGCGTACTAACATCCCTAAAGTGACAGGGATAATAATAATTAAAAACACCTGCAATACTTTGGCAAATTGTAAGCCAACTTGTTGCCCATCCTGCATAAAATGTTGAATGGCAAAGTTGACAATCAGGGGCAAGGTAAATGCTGCAATCACGGAATTCACGGCAGTGAGGGTGATGTTTAGTGCAATATCACCTTTATATAAGTAGCTAAATAAGTTGGCTGTTGGCCCACCTGGAGATGCTGCTAGTAGCATGAGTCCGACTGCAAGCAGTGGTGGTAAATTCACCAGTTTACAAATAAAGAATGCAATTGCTGTCAGGACGACCAATTGACAAAATAAAGCAATAAACACTGCTTTGGGGTGTTTGCTCACCCGTTTAAAGTCGTTAGGAGTGAGTTCTAAGCCAAGTCCAGCCATGACCACGGCCAAAGCCAGCGGCAAAAATATTGTGATTAATCCTGAATCCATAAACACTCCTTTGTTTTTACATCTACAATAATTTATTTGATATTTAACTGTTTGTTTAATATGTAGTTAATTTTGCTCACGTTTTAAATTGTATTTTTATTGTGGTTTAAACTCTGCTCCTGTTTGTGTTGATGGGCAAGTTTGGCCGATTGTCTAGCTAACATACTCCCTAAAATAAAGCTGAACATATACATAAAAATGGTGTAAATCGCAGAAGGAATGGCAATTTCAGTGCTTTGCAAAACCGATAGCGCAACGGTTAAAGAAACAGCAGTGTTATGAATGCCAATTTCAAAACAACAAGAGCGTGCTTGTTGATCAGGCACACCCGCCAAATACGGCACAAGATAACCAATAAGTAAACTTAAAAAGCAAAAAAGCGCTGTGGCGATACCAATCGCACTGAAATAGTCAAAGACATTGGCGCGTTCGCGGAAAATCGCATAAAAGAATAAAGCGAAAATGAAATAAATGGACATCAAACGCATAGGTTTGCCCAACTGTAATGCAATTTGTGGCATCGCATTACGCACCGCCATTCCTACACATACAGGCACAATAATCAGTAAAAAAACCTGTGCCATTTTTTCAATAGGCATGCCAATTTGTTGTTGATCGGTCATAAAATATAGAAAAGACAAATTAACAATAAAAGGCAGGGTAAAGGTTGCCATCACAGAGTTCATTGCGGTTAGGGTAATATTTAGGGCAACGTCACCTTTATAGACATAGCTAAATAAGTTCGCAGTAGGCCCCCCTGGTGAGGCAGCAAGCAGCATTAAGCCAATTGCCAATAGCGGTGGCAATTCTAAAAATAAACAAATTGAAAATGCTAAAACAGGCAAAATGACCAATTGTGAAAAAAGCGTTAAAAAAATGACTTTAGGAAATTGATTGACCCGAATAAAGTCTTTAGGCGTGAGTTGTAAGCCTAAGCCCATCATCATCACAGCCAAGGTCAGTGGTAGAAAAAAGGTAAAAAAGCCTGAATCCATAGCACATCCTTTATTTTTTTCTTATGGGTATAATTTTCCCTCTCTTTGCAGTGTAATTGTTTTTTGAGCTTGTGCAATAAACAAAGCAGTCACTTCTTATAAATGACTGCTTTGGTGTTATTTTCATGCTTTCAGTTTGAATGAATACAAGCCGATCTGTTCATGAAAATATAGATTAAGTGATTGATCACATGGCAGCAGGGCGTGGTGGCGTAAAGCCTAAGGCACATTTGCCTTTTAACTCAGTACCATTGACTGTAATGACGGTACTTTGCGCATCTGCCATACAAGAACGGTATAATTCAGGCTCATTGCCTTGTAATTGCACTGCTTTAGATGAACTAAAGAATTGTGGTTCACAGGTACCATTCCAGATAATCCCACGATAAGCAAAGCTTACAGGTGCGCCCTGAGTTTTACCTTTACAGACTTGCTGGAATTTTTGCGCGTTATAGACGGTTTCTACTTTATCATTTGCCTGCACTGCAAATGGACTGAAAAATAAGCCACAAAGCATAGAGGACAGCAAAATTTTCTTATTCATGATGTTTCCCTTTGTTTCTCATATCTGTGCTATTAGGATAAAAAATAGACAAATTAAAACAACGGTGATCTGGTTAATTTTTAGGTCTAAATGTTTTTATGTACAGTAAAAATGCAAATTTGGATTACAAAATATTAATTTTGTAGCGCGGTTAAGCCAATAAAATCGACTGAATCTGTCAACTTATGCCACAAGTTTTGCTATAATATTCCGTCTTTATTTTTTATCTCTCATTGACCATTATGCACTATCCTAAAGTTTACGATGTCATTGTTATTGGTGGCGGTCACGCAGGCACCGAAGCGGCGCTTGCAGCAGCACGTATGGGTCGTCAAACCTTACTCTTAACTCATAACATTGAGACTTTAGGGCAGATGAGCTGTAACCCTGCAATTGGCGGGATTGGTAAGTCGCATTTGGTACGTGAGATTGATGCCTTAGGCGGCGCAATGGCATTGGCTGCCGATAAAAGCGGGATTCAATTCCGTATTTTAAACTCGCGTAAAGGTGCTGCGGTTCGTGCAACACGTGCGCAGGCAGACCGTGTTCGTTTTAAAGCTGCGATTCGTGCCACTTTAGAAAACCAAGCCAATTTAGATATTTTCCAACAAGCAGCCGATGACCTGATTGTAGAAGGCGATACTGTAAAAGGTGTAGTCACTCAAATGGGGATTCGTTTTGATGCGAAAACCGTGGTATTGACCACAGGTACATTCTTGGGTGGTGTGATTCACATCGGTTTAGAAAAATCGAGCGGTGGTCGTGCAGGCGATCCTCCATCAATTGCTTTGGCGGCACGTTTACGTGAATTAAATTTGCCTGTTGGGCGTTTAAAAACAGGTACGCCACCACGTATTGATGCACGCTCAGTCGATTTTTCGGTCATGATTCCGCAGCCAGGTGATTTCCCATCACCAACCATGTCATTCATGGGTGATGTGTCGATGCACCCTGAACAAGTGAACTGCTATATCACCCATACCAATGAACGTACTCACGAAATTATTCGTGGTGGTTTAGATCGTTCACCGATGTATACAGGTGTGATTGAAGGTGTTGGCCCACGTTACTGCCCATCGATTGAAGATAAAATTCACCGTTTTTCTGATAAAGACTCGCATCAGGTATTTTTGGAGCCTGAAGGTTTAGATACACATGAATTGTATCCAAACGGGATTTCAACCTCTTTACCGTTTGATGTGCAGTTCGAGTTAGTTCGTTCAATTCGTGGTATGGAAAATGCGCATATTTTGCGTCCAGGTTATGCGATTGAATATGATTACTTCAATCCACAAGCCTTAAAATTCACTTTGGAAACCAAAGCCATTAATAACTTGTATTTTGCAGGTCAAATTAATGGTACGACTGGCTATGAAGAAGCGGGTGCGCAAGGTGTGTTAGCTGGTTTGAATGCGGCACGTCGCGCTTGGGATCAGGAACAATGGACACCAAAACGTGACGAAGCTTATATTGGTGTATTGGTTGATGATTTGATCACGCTAGGTACCAAAGAACCGTACCGCATGTTTACCTCACGTGCGGAATACCGTTTGATGTTGCGTGAAGATAATGCCGATCAGCGTTTGACGCCAATTGGTCGTGAGCTTGGTTTGGTGGATGACACTCGTTGGGCAGCTTACTGTGAAAAAATGGAAGCAGTAGCACGTGAAACAGGGCGTTTACAACATTTGTGGGCTGCACCAAACAATCCAATGGGTAAAAAATTTGTTGAAATGACAGGTGCAGATTTATCCAAAGAATGTTCTGCGATTGATCTGTTAAAACGTCCAAATATCAGTTTTGCGCAAATCGCAGAATTAACGGGTTCAGACGTTTCTGCACAAGTGGGCGATCAAATTGAAATTGCAGTGAAATATGCAGGTTATATCAACCGTCAGCATGAAGATGTCGCACAATTAAAACGCTTGGAAGAAACCAAAATCCCTGCCGATTTTGATTATGATGCAGTGTCAGGTTTATCGCGTGAAATCACGCTAAAATTGAAGCATGTTTTGCCTGAAACTTTGGCACAAGCCAGTCGTATTCCAGGTGTGACACCTGCCGCAGTTCAATTGGTGATGATCACCATTCGTAAAAATGCACAGTCACGTAAATCTGCTTAAGGTTTGATGGATTGATGAAGAAGCCCACAATTTAAATTGCGGGCTTTTTTATGCGCCAAAGTAAATCAGATGCTAAGCAAAGAAGAAGTTGCGTATAAGAATAAATCTGATTTCGACTGCATATCTTATGATTTCACAGCTAGATCAGGAGCATTTAAAGTGACACTTATCAACATAGATAGGAGCAAAATATGACTTTAAAAAGTATTCGTTATAGTACAGCTGAACTGGCATGCCCACGCTGAACGATGCCGAGTCAATTTTAATTTTAACTTCAATCAGCAATCACAATAATTTGATTTAAAAGAGAACGATAATGCTATCGCCCCAATATATTTGGGGCTTTTTTATTCCTGAGTTTGATGCACCGCATTGGCAACTTCTACAGGTTCAATCTGAATTAGCTTTTTACCAAAACTACGCAACCACCAAACCAATTGTGAGGTAAACGGCACAGTGGCAGTCACCAACACATTACCATTTTCCAGTGTTTCCATAGTTTGATCTTTGCTTAATTGGCTTTCATCGAAGTATATGGCATCAGCTTTTTGCATGGTAAGTTTGAGCTGAATATTTTCAGTAGCTTTACTGAAATCGACTCTAAAACCTAATTCGCCAGATTCAATATAGGCATCAATATCAAAATTAACAGGATGCAAGGCGCGTGAATCTAAAACTTTGGCTGCTTTAAAACGATGCAGGGCAAAGGTTTGAATGTCGGTTTTGTCAAATCGAGTACAGATTAAATAAATCACCGCACCTTTTTGCACCAAAGCCAAAGGATTCAGCACATAAGTTTTTTCTTCGCCTGAATTGCTGCGTGATTGATAAATACATTCTAGTTGTTTGTCTTGGAGCAAGCCTTCATATATCGCCTGTTGTGCATTGCGGTCTACGACTGGTGGAATTAAAGGTTGTGTTGCAGGCACAATTCGCACACGATTAATCCATTGGCGGACATTGTTTTGGGTCGATAGACTGCGTCGTGCCAAATCAAACCATGGGTTCATTTCTTCAATCAAACTTGGCGGCAGCAGATGTTTTAAATGTTCCTCGACCATCATAAACGTTACCGCTTGAGAGCTGGTCATGTGCGGTAAACTTTGAATCGGTGCATCTGAACGCCAGCGCCAACCTTGTGGTACGGTACCATTACTTTCAATTGGAAAGCGCTGAGAAATTTGATTTAAGTCACGTTGAATCGTACGCAAACTAATGTCGATACCTTCACGTTGCAGGACATCGTGTAATTCACGTGTGCCCATCCATTTACCTGTAGAAAGGCGCGATAAAATTTGCCATTGGCGATATAAACTATTCGATGTTTCTTTTTCTTGTATAGACATATTCAATATTTACTAGGTCAATTCATACGGATGAAAACTTGTTCTTCCACACAATAAGAAAACTCGGAATGATTAGCAAGTTTTTTACTGAAAAAGGGCAAAATATAACCGCAGATTTTGCAGTAAATATCACAAAATTTGGACGGGCAAAGTTAATCAAATAATAGAAGTGAATCAGAAACTATGACCTCAAGCCATACTTGGATCAATTAGAAAAGCAAGATTGAATAGTTGTGTTTAAGTGAAAACCTGTCATTGTTTTGTATGGTAGATACAGGTTTATGTAAATAAAAGCGGTCTGAGTGGATGAGTGCTGTAGGTTAATTGGGCAAGGCGATTGAGGTGCTTTATCGCGATGAATTATCAACAGACCTTAGAGTTAGGAGGATGAAACAACCGTGAATTTATCTAGCAGCGATGCGCGAGAAATTTTTTGGTTAGCCCGATATTTAACCCGTATTCAATATGTATGTCAGCAATTTCCATTTAAACAAAATGATGCTGCTTTGACTTATGCACATGCCTTTTGTTTGCCTGCATTTGATGCAGCTTCTTTAAATGAATTGATTTTAAACGAAGAACAGCCTGCTTCATTTGCGATGCAGTTTGAGCAAACACGGACAAAAATTCAAAACTTGGCACAGGTGTTTTCTAAAGCTACTTATGTTGAATTACAGCAATGTATTCAAAATGCGTGCGATAACGCGAGTTATATTTGTGATGTGGTACAAGACTGCGAAGCACTATTAGATGCAGAACCACAGCAGATATATTTATTTTTCCAATTGGGGCAAAAAATTGAACAATTAGACCGACAAATTCGGTTAAAACAATCGACTGAAAAGACTTTGTCGCAATTGGAAATGATTGTGCAATGCCTAAAAGATTTAGGTTGGACGTCGTTTGTAGACGCATGGCAACAGCTGAAACAGCAACCCGATACCATGCATTTTTATCACTTTAGTGATCATATTCAGCACTTACTTTCGGTGGATTAAGCAGAACTTGTCATGTCAAATTAATCGACAACAATATTATTTTAAGCTCTGTGTTGTTAAAAAAATAGTGGAAGCCGAAGCTCCCATTATGTCTTAACTTATTACTGGCTTTGAACAGCTATCAAATTCAATAGCTTTGACTCGTGCAGTACTTTCGGCTCGGTTACTTAGTCGCGTTCAACCGCAAGTGCAACACCCATACCACCGCCGACGCAAAGCGTTGCGATGCCTTTTTTTGCATCACGGCGTTGCATTTCGTGTAGTAACGTCACGAGGATACGGCAACCTGAAGCACCAATCGGGTGACCGAGGGCAATTGCGCCACCATTCACGTTTACTTTATCTAGGTCTAAGCCTAATTCTTTGGCAACACCTAGTGCTTGTGCGGCAAAGGCTTCGTTGGCTTCAATTAAATCGACCTGATCTAAGCTCCAGCCTGCTTTATTTAAGGTTTTCTTAACCGCTTCAACAGGGCCAAGACCCATAATTTCAGGCTCAATACCCGACATTGCATAGGCTTTAATACGTGCTAAAGGTTGTAGGCCTAATGCTGCAGCTTTGTCTGCACTCATCATCAACACTGCTGCTGCACCATCGTTAATACCAGAAGCATTGCCTGCGGTTACGCTGCCATCTTTTTTGAACGCAGGGCGTAATTTATTCAGGCTTTCAAGGGTAGTATTGGCTTTGATGTATTCATCTTCAGCAAATACAATTGGGTCGCCTTTACGCTGTGGAATGCTTACAGCCGCAATTTCATCTTTAAATTTACCAGCCGCTTGTGCTGCAGCCGCGCGTTGTTGTGAAGTCAGTGCCAATTGGTCTTGTTCTTCACGGTTTAAACCAAGCTTTTCTACAATATTTTCTGCAGTAATACCCATGTGATATTGGTTATAGGCATCGGTTAAACCATCAGCCACCATGCTGTCGATCAACTGGGCATTCCCCATTTTTTGACAGTTTCGCAATTGCATATAGTGTGCGCTTTGTGACATTGATTCTTGACCACCAGCAACCACAATTTCTGCTTCATCACACTGAATCGCTTGTGCAGCCAAATGTACGGCACGTAATCCCGAACCACACACCACGTTAAGCGTTGATGCAGGTACTTGCACAGGAATACCTGCAGCAATTGCGGCTTGGCGTGCAGGGTTTTGTCCTACACCTGTAGTGAGTACGTTGCCCATAATCACCTGATCGACTTGTTCAGGCTGTACTTTGGCACTGTCTAATACTGCACGAATTGCTGTTTGCCCCAATTGTGGTGCAGATAAAGAAGCGAGACTACCTAAAAAGCTACCAATTGCAGTACGTTTTGCAGCAACAATGACAACATCTTTCATTTTATATCCTTAAATTTTATGTTCACGTTTCTGTGGATGCACATGATATATAGCATGTGCATTGCTGTTGTTATATGACTGATTAAAATAAATTTACCAAAACATAGCGACCTGGTGCTGCTTCTATCATTGGATATTGTGCATTACCTAAGGCACGGGCAGGGAATTGTTCGCCTGCATACGGTGTAACCCAAGCCTGCCAGCGTAGCCACCAAGATTCAGGATGATACTCTGCACCATCTAGCCATTGCTTGGTATTTTCAAACTTGGCAGAGTTGGTATAGCAGCCGTATTTATTACGACTTGGCGGATTCACAATGCCTGCCACGTGTCCAGATTCACCAAGTACCAGTGTAGATTCACCGCCTAAGTAATCTGCACCACGGAAGCTTGTATCCCAAAGTGCGATATGATCTTCCTGCGTTGCAATAAAGAAGCTTGGTGTTTTGACACGAGAAAGGTTGAGTCCAACACCGTTTACTTTCACTGCGTTTGGTGAAATCAATTCATTATTCAAATACAAATTACGCAATAAGAAATTATGAATTTTGGCAGGAATATTGGTGCCGTCGCTGTTCCAATACAAAATATCGAAATCTGAAGGCTCTTTGCCTTTTAAATAGTTCTCGATGTAGTAGTTCCAGTACAGGGTATTTTCACGTAACAAACTGAACGTAACTGCCAATTGGCGACCATCAAAATAACCGAATTGATTATTTAAGGTTTCTAAACCATTAATCACAGGTTCATTAATAAATACGCCTAAGCTGCCTGGGTTTTCAAAGTCGATAATGGTTGCCATATACGTGGCAGATTTCACATGACTTTTCAGGCGTTTTGCCACGTAATAAGCCTGCGTTGCAGCAAGTAAAGTACCACCAATACAATAGCCGATACAGTTGGCTTCTTTTTCTCCTGTAATTTCTTCAATAACACGCAAAGCTTCAACCGCACCTGTGGTGATCAGATCAGCGAAAGTGAGTTCTTTTTGTTCAGCATTTGGGTTACGCCAAGACATTAAAAAGACCGTATGACCTTGCTGACGTAACCAGTTCACCAATGAGTTTTGTTCGCGTAAATCCAGCACATAATATTTATTAATAAATGGCGGCACGATTAGAATCGGGGTTTGATATACATTTTCTATCGTTGCTTCATATTGCAACAACTGGAAAATTTCATTTTCAAAGACCACTGCGCCTGGTGTATAGGCTAAATCTTTACCCAAGCTAAAAGAGTCACTATTGACTATGCGAATAGATAAATATTTTCCGCTATTGACCACATCATCATGGAAAATTTGCATACCACGGACAAGGTTTTCGCCTTGTTCGGTAATGGTTTGCTGAATCACTTCAGGGTTAGTCCAAAGAAAATTGCTTGGTGATAAAGCATTAATCATTTGACGGGTAAAAAAGTGAATGCGGTAACGCACTTTGTCTGGAATGCCTTCTACGACATCCACCATATTTTGTACCAGTTGGCTAAACAGCAAATAAGACTGCGATAACAGGTCAAAATTGGGTTGTTCTTGCCATAATGGGCTGTTAAAACGACGATCACCACTTTCAGGTTGAATGAATGGTTCGATGTCTTTTGCCACACTGCGCATCATCACATTTTGGTAGATTTGCATTTGACCTTGCCACCAGCTCCATTGCATTTCCATCAAGCGTGCTGGATTTTTAGACAAAGCTTCAAAGAACATAGACATATCTTCTTTGTTGAGCTGTGTTAAGGCGTCATTAATAGGGCTTTGCCCATAATAAAATTCTTGTAGTTTTTTCCAGATATCATCGTGGCTAGAGAAAAATTGTAATATATTTTCTTTGAATTGAAATGAGTTCTGTTTCATTTCATCGCTCCATAGCACATGGCTTTTAGCAATCAAATTGAGTGCAAGGCTGAAACTAAAACGGGGAAATTTTCACACTTCCCCGTAACATTCGTCCTGATAACGCATGGTTTTCAGAGCAGTGTTTATTTATTATTTGGCATTGAATCGCTGACTAACTTTTCAAATTCTGCTTTGACTTCTGAAGTCAGTGTTGCTAATTTTTTGCCATCTTCAATCATTTGCTGACTGAGTTTGTTCATAGTTTCTAATTGCTTGGTGGTGCAGTTCACCATGCTTTGCATGTCTTTCACTTCGCTATTGGCAAACATTTGTGCTAAACCAATGTTGGCATAGTTGCGTGCTGCTTCTAATTGTAGGTTGGTTAAGTTAGCAAAATTTTTTGCAACTATACTGTTGAATTTGGTGTACGGTTCAAACACGTTTTTGTATTGAGCATTCATGTTTGAAAATAAGTCGCCGTATAGCATGGGTGTCACTCCAGTAAATAAACTTGTAGATTCAAATGAGGTGTTACACGCTTAGTGCATGTATAAGCCGCCGTTGATTGATAAGGTTTCGCCTGTTACGTATGCAGCATGATCACTCACTAAATACATAACTGCTGCCGCAATTTCGGTAGGGGCGGCAAGACGTTGCAGAGGAATTTGTGCTTCAATGCTTTTAATTACTTCTTCGCGCATGGCTGTGACCATCGGGGTTGCGGTATAACCTGGTGCAACGACGTTCACGCAGATATTTGAACGTGCGCCTTCTTGCGCCAAAGCTTTGCTAAAGCCGATGATGCCTGCCTTAGTTGCAGAGTAGTTGGCTTGACCAAATTGACCTTTTAAACCGTTCACCGAACTAATGTTCACAATGCGACCAGACTTTTGTTCTAACATTTTGTTAAATACAGGCTGAGTCACGGTAAAAAGTGTTTTTAAATTGGTATCAATCACTTCAGACCATTGTGCATAGCTCATTTTTTTGAAAGTCGCATCGCGGGTAATACCAGCATTGTTGACCAACACATCTACACGACCTTCAGCATCAATTGCTTCTTGAATGGCTGCTGTAGCCGCTTCATGCTCATTTAAGTTGGTTAAAACAAAGCGCACATCACTTTCTGTAAAGCCTTCGTCTTTAAGCCATTGCTTTTCGCGATCTTCTTCTCTTGGTACAACCGTTGCAATAATTTTATAGCCTGCTGTAACCAGTTGACGGCAAATCTCACTGCCAATACCACCTAATGCACCCGTCACTAAAGCTACTTTTTGTTCAGACATATTCTTTTCCTAAGCAGAATAAGGTTATAAAAATTAAGGAGTTTTTCCTCTTTATTCTTGTTTAGAAATTAAGCGTTTTATATTTCAAAGAGGCTGCAGTTTGATGATGCTTTGAAGTCAAAAGTAAACAAATATTGGTAATAGATTATTTTCTTATCATGTGGATGCTTTTATAAATGGCTTAAATAGTCGTGAAGTCATTGATTCATCGTAGCGCGCAGCACAAACTTCTGAGAACTGGTGAAATGTGATTAATCCATGAATTTGAAGCGATGTGGCAGTTTAAAGACAGTGCGCGAGCATATTGTTTTTTCTTGAGATTTTGAGTGTGATTTTCAGCTAAATATTTGGATGACTGTAAAGCGCTAAATGCAAATGTGGGTGACCACAAATTTTTATCAATATGAATGGAAATACAGTGAATTTAAGAAAATAAAAAGCGAAAAGAAAAATATAAGAAAGAAAAAGAGAATGGCTTAGACGATTGCATGCAGCAAAACTGCTACATGCAACAGATCGAAAAAAGAAAGTTAAATGCTGGTTGCCTTGCGCTGTGGGCGAGGGCTTAAACGACACAACAACTCATAGCCAATCGTACCATTGGCTGTGGCAACATCATCCACCAAACGGTGTTTGCCCCATAGTTCAACTTGTGTGCCTAATTCAACGTCTAAACCTGTGACATCAATGGCAATCATATCCATAGACACACGACCAAGCACAGGCGTTAATTTTGCACCAATCGCAACAAAATTTGGCTGAACAAATGTACGTGGATAACCATCGCCATAGCCAATTGAAACAATCGCAATTTGCATGGCTTGTTCTGCAGTAAAGGTTGAACCGTAGCCGACGTGTTCGCCTGCATCAATTTCATTTAGTGCGATCACTTCTGCGCTTAAAGTCATCACAGGCTTTAAGTCGAGTGTATGCACATTATGTGCGGCAAAAGGCGTTGCACCGTAAAGCATAATGCCTGGGCGTACATAATCAAAATGCAATTCGGGATAACGATAGATTGCAGCAGAGTTGCAGCAAGAAGCAAGAATAGGGCTGCAATTGTCTTTGACATGCAAAAATTGCGCGACTTGTTGATCATTCAAAGCATGGTCGCCATCGGCATTGGCAAAATGCATGGTCAACACACAGGTAAAACCTTCGGCTTTGAGCATGTGAATCACATCAATAATTTCAGGAATTTTAAAACCTAAACGATTCATGCCGCTGTTGAGTTTGACCCAGACTTTTAAGCCTTGTGCGATATAATCAGCTTTATGTTGTAGTAGCCAATCGAGCTGTGCTTGATGATGCACTACACATTCCAATTTGTGTGCCAACACACTTTGCATTTCATCGGCAGAAAAAACACCTTCAATCAGGGTGATGGGCTGCGTATATCCCAATTCACGAATTTCTAAGGCTTCTTCAACGCAAGCGACACCAAAGGCATCGCTGTCTTTTAAGGCTGCTAAGCAGTCTTTTACACCATGTCCGTAAGCATTGGCCTTGACCATGCTAACAATTTTCGCTGTTGGGGCAAGTTGTTTGACACGGTTTAAATTATATTGCAGTGCCTGACTGTCAATATAAACTGTTGCTTGGCGCACCCTAAATACTCCTTGGGAATGACAATTGGTAATTTGTGTTAGATACACTGTGGAGTGATAAATAAATACTAAAAATAGTTCTATTTAAAAATATTCACTATTGTAGACCTATCAACCTCAAATAGACATGAACATTTAAGTTTTTGATCATAAATTAATTTAAGATCGAAAAATCTATTAGGTTATTGATTGCAAATAATTTGTAAAAGTTTCAGACTTTATTTTTCATATAAAACTATACGTTCTAAAAGCTATTATGGTGTTAGATGCTCTCACTCAGGAAATTCTAAACTGTACGAGTTATGGCAAGATTCAGATGATTGTGGAGAGTGGGTTCGTAATTTAAATGAACTCAAAGAGAGATTAAACAATGCATTTTAAACTTGGATATGTTGAATAAATAATGAAAATATTTTGTTATCTGGGATGGAGTACTTTATTTTTTTGTCAGTCAGTTATGGCTTGTATGCCACATTCACCCAATGACGTTTTTATTGCCCGTTACCAAGGTTCACTGGCAGTACAGGAGAGTTCAGACTTCATTTTTGAACTCAGTTCAGGTCAATTTATTTTTCGCTCAATACTAGATGAGGTTAAATATAAAAAGCCTACTCAATGGTACAGTGGATTTTCAGGTAAAAGTACAGCTAAAAACCAATTAATTATTGGTTTAGCTTATGCACCAGATGGTGCTAAACCCCAGCAATATCAAGTAGTTTCATTTGCAACATTAAACTGTAAGAATGACCAGCTTGTTTTATCTAAACCGATTGTCCCATTTTTAGCTTGGAATAAGCAGACCTCAAATTGTTCTACAGTCGATAGATCAGAGGTTGGGATTTTAGATGGTTTTATAGACTATGATCAGACACATTATTTGGCGCAACTGCAACAAAAGTATCCGACATGCAAGCAATTAAATAAAGCATTTCCATCACTTGAAATGGAAGAAAATAGTCAAGATTATAATTTACTCTCAAGTTGGAAACTATGGTGGGCAAAGTTAATAAGTCAGATTAAAACATGGTTTTAATAAAAAAGAGCAATGCAAGCATTACTCTTCATCATCATACTGAGCATAATACTCAGGAGATAAGTTACTAAAACGCGTATATTGCCCTTCAAAAGCAAGACGTACCGTACCAATTGGGCCGTTACGCTGTTTACCAATAATAATTTCGGCAGTACCTGCTTCTTTAGATTCTTTATTGTAAACTTCGTCGCGGTAAATAAACATGATTAAATCCGCATCCTGCTCAATTGCACCAGATTCACGCAAGTCAGACATCACAGGGCGTTTATTAGGTCGGTTCTCTAATGAGCGGTTGAGCTGTGACAAAGCAATCACAGGGCAGTTCATCTCTTTGGCCAAGGCTTTTAAGCTACGTGAAATTTCTGAGATTTCGCCGACACGGTTATCGCCCATGCCTGGGACTTTCATTAACTGCAAATAATCGACCATGATACAGCCAATTTTACCGCCATGTTGTTTGGCAATGCGTCGCGCACGTGCACGTACTTCCGTAGGCGGCAGGGCAGATGAGTCATCAATATACAAATGCTTTTCTTGCAGTTGTAAAATCGTGCCTGTGACTTTTGACCATTCATCGCCACTGAGTTTACCTGAACGTAAATTCCCTTGATGCACTTTGCCGTATGCAGAAATTAAACGCATTGCGATTGAGTCTGCAGGCATTTCCATAGAGTAGACAAGGGCAGGCAAATCATTGTTAAACAAAACACTTTCGACCAAGTTCATGGCAAAGGTGGTTTTACCCATAGATGGACGCGCAGCGACAATAATCAAGTCACCCGCTTGCATGCCCGAAGTTTTATTATCTAACTCCACAAAGCCTGTGGTTAAGCCTGTGATGTTACCTTCCATTTTAGAAAGTTCATCAAGTTTGTCGAATACATCGGCAACCACGCTCGAAATGGCTTTTGGGCCTTGTGCTTTGGCATTGTTATTATGTTGTTCGGCAATTTGGAAAATATTGGTTTCGGCCAAGTCTAAAATTTCACTTACGCTACGACCTTTGGTGTCATAGGCATTTTGTAAAATTTCAGAACTGACTTTAATCATGTTTCTGAGGGTCGAGAATTCTTTAATTTTCGTGGCATAGGTTTCTAGGTTATAAAAACTAGAAGGCGAGTCTGCCATGAGCTGCATTAAGTATTCTTCCCCGCCTGCAGCTTCAAGTAAATTTTGTTTAATCAGCCAGTCATTCACCAATACGGCATCATAAGGTGAGTTTTCTTTAGACAAAGAATCAATGGCGCGGAAAATATATTTGTGGCGTGTCGCGTAAAAATCAGATTCTTGTAGCACATCACCCACTTGTTCAAAAGATTCGGCCACAGTCATTAACGCAGCCAAAACAGCTTGTTCGATGGCTAAGTTATGCGGTGGGGTACGAAACTCTTTAAGCGGGCTGTTCTCATTTGGTTTTAGATCAGACTTTGCAGTATGTTGCTTTGCGCTAGCAGTCGCCTGTGACATATAAATCCCTGATTTTTAAAACAGTAAATGCTGAATAATGCACGGGGATAGAATTTGAAACTCATATTCTTTCCACTTCCCGATGATACGCCCTCTAGAAAAAAAAGCGAGTAGATTTTGGCGAAGGATAAGTCAAAGCGTGCATGATGATTTAGGAAAATTGTACTAATCGTATATTCTAAAGACAAAAAAAGAGCATGCGATTAGGCATGCTCTTTTCTTTTGCAGCAAATTACTCAGATACGATAGTAACGAGAACTTCAGCAACAACATCATGGTGCAATTGGATTGCGATGTTGAATTCACCAGTGTGACGAAGCGCACCGTTTGGTAAACGAACTTCTGCACGGTCAACTTCAAGACCAGCATTCGTTAACGCGTCAGCGATGTCACGAGTACCGATAGAACCGAAAAGTTTACCTTCATCACCAGCTTTAGCAGTGATTACGATGTTAACTTCGTTCAATTGGTCAGCACGTGCTTGAGCAGCAGCTAAAATTTCAGCTTCTTGCTTCTCAAGTTCAGCACGACGAGCTTCAAATGCAGCAGTGTTTGCTTCAGTTGCAGCAACTGCTTTACCTTGAGGGATCAAGTAGTTACGGCCGTAACCAGCTTTAACTGAAACTTTATCGCCTAATTTACCAAGGTTCTTAATGCGTTGTAATAAGATAATATCCACAGCTCAACCTCACTTATGATTGTCAGTGTAAGGGATCAACGCTAAGTAGCGAGCTTGTTTAATAGCAAGCGCTAATTGACGTTGGTAACGAGCTTTAGTACCTGTAATACGGCTAGGAACAATCTTGCCATTTTCAGTGATGTACTGTTTTAGTGTATCGATATCTTTGTAGTCGATGTACGTAACGTTCTCAGCTGTAAAGCGGCAGAACTTGCGACGACGGTAAAAACGTGCCATTGATGTTCTCCTTAAGCTTCAGCAGAGTCTTGGTTAGCGTGTTGTGCTTCTTCACGTTGAGCTTTACGCGCACGTTTTTCTTCAGCACTCTTAGCCAATAATGACTCTTCAGTGATAGCGTTTTCACGACGGATGATCAAGCTACGAAGGATCGCGTCGTTATAACGGAACAATTCTTCTAACTCGTCAAGCGTAGTTTGACCACATTCAACGTTCATAAGAATGTAGTGCGCTTTGTGAATTTTGTTAATTGGGTAAGCCAATTGACGACGGCCCCAATCTTCTAAACGGTGAATTTGACCTTCAGCTTCTTTGATGTGAGTTAGGTAACGTTCTACCATACCCACAACTTGATCGCTTTGGTCTGGGTGTACCAAAAGTACGATTTCGTAGTGACGCATTGTCAGCTCCTTACGGTTTATGCAGCCCCTGACTAAATTGAGCCAGAAGCAAGGAGTCACAACCGAAGTTGTGTCGCAAAATTGCGAAGCGTGAATTTTAGAGCTTTTACCAAGTAAATACAAGGCTTGGTCTAAGAAAAGATCGGCTTGGGCAAAAAGGGAATGTAATATTTTGCATCTATGATTGGAATTTAAATTTTATACTTTGTATTTGTATGTCACTAACTTTTAGAGTGTTTAATTCGAAAATTATTAAGGACGAATAAATCAAAGACAGATAAATTGTTATTATTTAAATATTGAAGTGTGGAGAGGGTAGGCAGGCACTCCATTAAAAGATAGAGCTAAACTCTATCTTTTAAAAAAGTATGATTTGCGTGCTTGGTGCGGTTGCTGTAAAGCTAAAACATAAACTCACAACAGTAATTAAAATAACCGAAAATAGGAAAAAGCGTTTTGCCCATAATTGATCATTTTCTGCTTTGAAGCCAATGACGCCAATATAGAACCAATAAATACAAAGTGTATTCAAAATAACCAGATATAGCCAGTTTGCATAACCAAATACAAACAGTCCATTCATGGCAACGGTAAATAACACCACATAAATTAGTGATTCAATTTTCGTTCGTAAAATTGAACGAGCAACTGGCAAAATTGGAATCCCCGCATTTTTGTAATCATCAAAACGGTAAATTGCAATCGCCCAAGAGTGGGGCATTTGCCAAAGTGCATAACCTAAAAAGATAAGTAGTGCAGCTAAGTCAAATTGATTTGCAACAGCTGTATAACCAATGACAGGTGGGCTTGCGCCTGAAATACTGCCAATAATGGTTTGATGAATTGTTGTGCGTTTGGTCCATAGACTGTAAAAGCCGACATAAACCACGAAACCAATCAGTGCAAAAAGAAAAGCGTATGCGTTAACTCCAAACCATAAAATGCTAAAACCAATTATGCCCAATACCACTGAATAAATCAGCGCAATAGGAACAGAAACAGTTTTTTTCACTAAAGCACGGTTTTGTGTGCGTTGCATTTTTTGGTCGATGTCTTGGTCAATAATATTGTTGACCACACATCCTGAGGCGACAACAAGCGTTGTACCAAGCAGAGTAAGCAGTAGGAGAAGGAAATCTACAGAACCTTGGGCAGCTACAAAGTAGCCACCCAAAGTGGTAATAAAATTACCAAAGAGAATTCCTGGCTTTGTCAGGAATAAATACTTTTTCAGCATGACAACCAGTTTAGATCATCATGTTGTAGTGTAGGTAGTTCATGATCCATACAGAACCAACCAAAAGGATGGCAATGGTCAGAATGGTATACACGAATGCAATCACGTTCCAACGTTGCTCTGAAGAAGAATTCATATGCAAGAAATAAATTAATTGAATAAGAATCTGAGCAACTGCTGTAATCGAAATAACAGTAATCAAAATACCACGGCCAAAACCACCTGCCATAACCATACCAAAAGGAATAATGGTAAGGATAACAGAAAGGATAAAGCCAATCGTATATTGCTTAGTGTTACCGTGTGATGCACCAGCAGAGTTGTGATCGTGACTCATTAGAGAACTCCCATCAAGTAAACTACGCTGAATACACAGATCCAAACGATGTCAAGGAAGTGCCAGAACAAGCTTAGGCAAGCTAAACGACGCATGTTCGGAATAGTCAAACCATATTTCTTGATTTGAACCATTAACACGATCATCCAAACTAAACCTGAAGTTACGTGAATACCGTGCGTACCAACCAAAGTAAAGAACGCAGATAAGAACGCACTCGCACTTGGACCATGTCCAGCGTGAACTAAATGGTTGAACTCATAAAGTTCCATACCAATAAAGATCGCACCGAAAACCCAAGTCACGCCTAACCAAGTTAGAACTTTAGCAACATCTTTCTTGTAAGCAGCTAAAACGGCAAAACCGAAAGTTACAGAAGAAATCAACAGGGCAAAAGTTTCTGTTAAAACGAAGCCTAATGACTCGCCAAACAAATCTTTAGCTGTTGGAGTGCCTACTGGAACGTGGCTACTTAATACAGCGAACGCGATGAAAAGTGTACCAAAAATTACAAGGTCACTCATCAAGTAGGTCCAGAAACCAAAGACGGTGATGTCTGTATCATCGTGGTGATGATCATCATGTCCGTGGTTGTCGTGATGAAGTACTTCAGCCATGTCTTAGTCCTTCTTCAAGTGTTTTTCAAGGATCGCATAGCGTTCGTTTTCAATACGCTCAACTTCAGCAGCAGGAACATAGTAGTCCACTTTCTTCGTGAAAGAACTCACGATGAAGCTGATGATTGCCGCAATGAACGTAACGATTGCTAGCCACCAAATATGCCAGATTAATGCGAAGCCCATAGTTGTAATAAACATTGCAATTATGAAGCCAGCTGCACGGTTAGTTGGCATATGGACATCTTCATACTTAGTTGGACGAGCGTATGCAACACCATTTTCTTTGTCAGTCCAGAAAGTATCAATACCATTGATCTTTGGAAGGTGAGCAAAGTTATAGAACGGTGCTGGAGAAGAAGTAGCCCACTCAAGCGTACGGCCATCCCATGGATCTCCAGTAAGGTCTAAGCGTTGGTTGCGTTGTAGGAAGCCAACCACAATCTGCATAACGAAGCAGAATAGACCAATAGCAATTAACACAGAACCGAAGAACGCAATTGCCAAGTATGGATCCCATTCTGGGTTGTCATATGTATTCAAACGACGAGTCATACCCATGAAACCAAGGATATAAAGTGGCATGAATGCAAAGTAGAAACCGAAGAACCAGAACCAGAATGCTGCTTTACCCCAAGTTTCATTGAGTCTCCAACCAAACATTTTTGGCCAGTAGTAAATGATACCTGCGAACATCGCGAATACTACACCACCAATAATTACGTTATGGAAGTGAGCAATTAGGAATAAAGAGTTGTGTACAAGGAAGTCCGCTGGTGGAACTGCCATTAATACACCTGTTAAACCACCGATACCAAAAGTCACAAGGAAGCCAAGTGTCCAAAGCATTGGGGTAGTGTAGGTAATACGACCCTTGTACATGGTGAATAACCAAGAGAAGATTTTCACACCAGTAGGAATCGCAATAATCATGGTCATGATACCGAAGAACGCGTTAACGTTGGCACCTGCACCCATGGTAAAGAAGTGGTGAACCCATACAACAAGTGATAACACACCAATTGCAACAGTTGCGTACACCATTGATTTGTAACCGAACAATGTTTTGCGAGCAAAAGTCGCAGTTACTTCTGAGTAAATACCAAATGCTGGTAATACTAAGATATAAACTTCTGGGTGACCCCATGTCCAAATCAAGTTTACATACAACATTGGGCTACCACCCATGTCGTTCGTAAAGAAGTGGAAACCGAAGTAACGGTCAAGCGTTAACATTGCAATTGTCGCAGTTAAAACTGGGAATGTTGCAATGATAAGTACCGCAGTAACTAATGTTGTCCAAGTGAAAACAGGCATGTCCATAAGTTTCATGCCAGGCGCACGCATTTTGATGATGGTAACGAAGAAGTTAACACCAGTAAGAAGCGTACCTAGACCAGAAACCTGAAGTGCCCAAATATAGTAGTCAACACCAACACCTGGAGAGTATTCGATACCAGATAGAGGAGGATAAGCCATCCAACCTGTAGCAGCGAATTCACCTAATGCAAGTGAAACCATCATTAAACCTGCAGCACCAGCGAATAACCAGAAGCTTAAAGAGTTTAATAACGGGAAGGCTACGTCACGAGCACCAATCTGTAATGGTACAGAGATGTTCATTAAGCCAACAACAAGACCCATTGCCACGAAGAAGATCATGATCACACCGTGTGCGGTGAAAATCTGGTCATAGTGTTCTGGGTGTAAATAGCCTTCACCACCACCTTTCGCAAGGAACTGTTGAAGACGCATCATGATCGCATCTGCGAAGCCACGAAGTAACATGACTACAGATACAAAGATATACATGATACCAATTTTTTTATGGTCTACAGATGTGAACCATTCGTTCCACAAGTAGCCCCATTTTTTGAAGTAGGTAATACCAGCAATCGCTGCAAGACCACCTAAGATCATCGCTGCAACAGTTACCAATACGATTGGATCGTAAGGAATTGCATCTGGACCTAACTTACCTAATAAGCTCATGTCTTATTCCCCTTGAGAAGCAGTCGCATGTTCAACTGCTACATGAGTTTCAGAAGCAGGCGCTTCACCAGCCACTACAGGAGCTGAATGGTCAGCACCATGGTAGTTACTCATATAGTTATTGATCACTGATTCAAACAAGCCTTGCTCAACAGAAGAGTAATAAGTCACAGGATGTGGCTGAGTCTTATATGGACCTTCTTTTAAAGCCGTTGCAGCAAGTTTTTTCTCTAATTCAGTTTTGGCGTTACGAACCATTGCATCAATTTGTTTCTGTGAACGGTTACCGTCACGTAAAGAAGCAAATTCAGCTTGATCTAAAACTGTTTTTTGAACAGCTTGAGGATTGATAGTCGTACCTTGACCTGCTTTAACAGCTGTTACCCATTGCTCAAAATCAGCTTGAGTTACAGAGTGAGCTTTAAAGCGCATTTGCGAGAAACCATAACCTGAGTAGTTAGATGAGAAACCACGGAATTCGCCCGTGTTGTCTGCTAAAACGTTCAAGTGAGTTTGCATACCCGCCATTGCATAAATCTGACCAGATAATGCAGGGATAAAGAACGAGTTCATTGTGAAGTTAGATGTTAAACGTAAGCTTACAGGCGTTTGCTCTGGGAAGCGTAATTCGTTAACAGTAGCAATGTTCTGTTCTGGGTAGATGAAGATCCATTTAAATTGTTCAGCAATAACTTGAACAGTTAAAGGAGCTTTTTCGGATTCTAGCGGACGGTAAGGATCGTACTTGTGGGAACCCCACCAAGTTAACCAAGCTAAAATACAAATAATAATAACAGGTATACCCCATACTACAATTTCAATTGCAGTAGAGTGTGACCATGTTGGTTGATAGTCTGCGTCTTTATTCGATGCGCGATATTTCCAACCGAACCACAATGCCATAATTGCAGATGGAATAACCACCAATAGCATTAGGTAAATCGCAGTCATCATCAGGTTACTTTGACCTGCTGCAACTGGACCTTTTGAGTTCAGAAGTACTAAATCACCGCCACACCCAGTTAAGAGTGCAGCCATCGTAGATAAAGACAATACAGCTAAAATCGTTTGTCTCATTTTACAACCTCGGTGAAGAGTCCCATTCCCTAATTTAATATGGGATAGCGATTAAAGTGTCGCATGATTAAAAAGACATCAAAAAAGATGAAAAAGTCTTCTTAATCATCGGACACCGCTACGTTGTAGGGCATTATGCCTGATATCGACAAACTAAGCTACACATAAAGCGGCTTTAAGTGGAGGGAATGAAAACCAATTTTTATACTCGGAATTATTTGTGTTAATTTTAATTTATTTATATTTATCAATATTATAAGAAAAAAGGGATGATCAATCATCCCTGAATAAATAAAATCAAATTATTGCTTTACGACTTTGGTTTTGGCGAGTTTATCGTGCAAAGCCTGTCGTTTTGCACCAAATGCAAAGCCATAATCTAAAATTGTGATGAAGGGCATAAACATCATATTCAAAATAATGAAAATGATAGAGCGAATAGTAAACACACGCATTAGGCTGACTTTTTCATCGGTTTCAGCATCGACAATCTTAATTTTAGTCAGACGTTTGCCAATACTTTGTCCAGTTTTAGCCAGCAGGAAGGCTTGTATGCCCAGCATAATCAATAAATAAATTGCCACCGCTTGCCAAGCTTGCATTGGAATGAGCTGAAAGAGTTCAGTTTGCAATTGCATGGCTTGATCAGACGTTGTCGCTGCCTGCATTTTTTGTTGTAAACCAGACAATTGTTCAAACTGGTCCGCATTTAAGAAAAAAGAGGGAAGTGCTGCTGCAGGCAACCATAACAACATGTCTATAATTTTGGCTAAAGCACGTTGGTTAATGCTCGCCAATTCATTTTTTGTTGCCTGTGTTCTTGAATTTGATGATGCTGAGCTTGGTCGTGATGTGTTTGTAGCCGTGTAATCTGTATTTTGAAAAGGTGAATGTTCAGGGGCAGGTGGTGTGCTGACGTAGCCTTGTGGTTCATATACAAGTTTACCTTGGGTGAGTTCACCTAAAGCTTTCCATTCGCTCATGCCTTGGTGCCAAGCCAAATCTGTCAGCAACACTTGTTGGCTGGCGAGCATTTGGTTGAGCTGCTCTAAGGTGTATGGCCCAGCTTGTTGATTATTTCGTGCCAAGTAAATTTGCATAAATATAAAATCTCAAAAAATGAATTTGAAAAAAAACCCACGCAGGTGCATGGGTTTTCTTTTAACACGTTTTACTACGCTTGTTGAGCTTTTTCTTCAGAAAGGAAGAACCAAGTGTCTAAAACTGAGTCTGGGTTTAAAGATACAGATTCAATACCTTGTTCCATTAACCAACGTGCAAGGTCAGGGTGATCTGAAGGGCCTTGACCACAGATACCGACATATTTACCTGCTTTACGGCATGCGTGAATTGCCATAGAAAGTAATGCTTTCACTGCAGGGTCACGTTCATCGAACAGGTGAGAAACAATGCCTGAGTCACGGTCTAAACCAAGTGTTAACTGAGTTAAGTCATTTGAGCCGATAGAGAAACCATCGAAGTGCTCAAGGAATTGTTCAGCCAACAATGCGTTGGTTGGTAATTCACACATCATGATCACTTTCAGACCATTTTCACCACGTTTTAAACCATTCAGCGCAAGCAATTCGATCACACGTTTTGCTTCAGCAACGGTACGTACAAATGGAATCATAATTTGTACGTTGGTTAAGCCCATTTCGTCACGTACTTTTTTCAAGGCACGACATTCAAGCTCGAAGCAGTCACGGAAATTGTCAGACACATAACGACTTGCACCACGGAAGCCCAACATTGGGTTTTCTTCTTCTGGCTCATATAACTTACCACCAATTAAGTTTGCGTATTCGTTTGATTTGAAGTCAGACATACGCACAATCACTGGTTTGTCAGCGAATGCAGCAGCAAGGGTAGAAATACCTTCAACCAATTTTTCTACATAGAATTCGATTGGCGATGAATAGCCCGCAGTACGCGCCATAACTGCTGCACGTGTTTCACGTGGTAAGCTGTCAATATTAAGCAATGCTTTAGGATGCACACCAATCATACGGTTGATGATGAATTCTAAACGTGCAAGACCAATCCCTTCGTTTGGAATTTGAGCAAAGTCAAATGCGCGGTCTGGGTTACCAACGTTCATCATGATTTTGAACGGAAGTTTAGGCATAGATTCGATTGAGTTCTTTTGAACTTCAAAATCTAAAGCACCTTCATAAATGAAACCTGTGTCGCCTTCGGCGCAAGAAACTGTAACTTCCTGACCATCAGTCAAAACTTCAGTTGCATTACCACAACCTACAATTGCAGGTACGCCTAATTCACGGGCAATAATTGCAGCGTGACAAGTACGACCACCGCGGTTAGTGACAATTGCAGCAGCACGTTTCATCACTGGTTCCCAGTCTGGATCAGTCATGTCTGAAACAAGAACGTCACCTTCCTGAACTTTGTCCATTTCTTTAATAGACGTTACAACGCGGACTCTACCAGAACCGATACGCTGACCAATTGAACGACCTTCACAAATGACCGTACCTTTTTGTTTCAATAGGTAGCGTTCCATAGTACCGACGTTTTCACGGCTTTTTACAGTTTCAGGACGTGCTTGAACGATGTAGATTTGACCGTCATCACCATCTTTTGCCCATTCAATATCCATAGGCGCTTGATAATGTTCTTCAATAATTAACGCTTGTTTCGCTAATTCTTGTAGTTCGTGATCATTTAAAGAGAACTGTTGGCGATCTTGTTTTTCAACATCGACCACAACTACAGATTTACCAGCCGCGCCTTCTTCACCATAAATCATTTTTTGGTGTTTAGAGCCAAGGTTACGACGTAAAACTGAGTGTTTGCCTGCTTTTAATAAAGGCTTAGAAATATAGAATTCATCTGGGTTAACTGCACCCTGAACCACCATTTCACCCAAACCATAAGAAGCAGTAATGAATACAGCATCACGGAAACCAGATTCTGTATCTAGGGTAAACATTACACCAGCAGCGCCAGTTTCTGAACGTACCATACGTTGTACGCCTGCAGACAAAGCAACGACATCGTGGTCAAAGTTTTGGTGTACACGGTAAGAAATCGCGCGGTCGTTGTACAAAGATGCAAAAACTTCTTTAATGGCAATTAATACGTTGTCAATGCCACGGATGTTTAGGAATGTTTCTTGCTGACCTGCGAAAGATGCGTCTGGTAGATCTTCTGCAGTTGCAGATGAACGAACGGCAACCGCGATGTTTGGGTTGCCGTTAGAGAGTGCTTCAAAAGCAACTCGGATTTCTTGTTCTAGTGATGCAGTAAGCGGAGTGTCGACAATCCATTGACGAATTTTTGCACCAGTTTCAGCAAGCGCATTCACGTCATCTACATTGAGTGTTTTTAGCTCTGCTTGAATTTTAGCGTTTAGGCCACTTTGCTCGAGAAATTCACGATAAGCAGCAGCTGTTGTTGCAAAGCCACCTGGTACCGATACACCAGCATTAGATAAGTGGCTGATCATTTCGCCCAAAGATGAGTTTTTCCCACCCACGAGCTCAACATCGTGTTTCCCTAATTTTTCCAGACCAATTACGCGCGCTTCCAAAGTTGTTACTCCACTTTTGCAGTATTAATCACTATCTTGTCATGAAATTATAATAAATCTACTTAGCAATTTGGTTTTACTAAGCGACAGTCATGTAAGATCGGTTTACTATAAAGATTATATAGCACTAAGACAAATGTTTAAGGAGAATTTTAATGTCAGATGGTAAACAAATTAAGCGGAGTGTTTTTTTTATTTCCGATGGAACTGCAATTACGGCTGAAACCCTTGGACATTCACTCTTAGCGCAATTTCCAAATGTGGACTTTGATATTCATATTCATCCTTATATTACGTCTGAAGAAGCGGCTATGAATGTGGTGGCAGAGATTAATGCCCGAGCACAAATTGATGGTCAATTACCTTTGGTGTTTGATACCTTGGTTGACCAATATGTGCGTGACATTATCAACACTGCCAAAGCAATTAATTTAGATGTATTTGAAGGCTTAATTAGTAAGCTTTCTGAAGAGTTAGGAACACCACCAACCACTTTGGTCGGGCAGACGCATGCCGTAACAGATTCTGAATCTTACAAGGCACGTATTGATGCGGTGCATTTTGCCTTAGATAACGATGATGGCGCACGTACACGCCATTACGACAAGGCCGATCTGATTCTGATTGGGGTGTCGCGTTCGGGTAAAACGCCAACTTCCATCTACCTTTCTTTACAGTTCGGGATTCGTGTGGCGAACTATCCATTGACTGAAGAAGACCTCGATGACAACCGTTTGCCAGCCGTATTAAAGCCGCATAAACATAAGTTATTTGGCTTGATGATTGATGCTGAACGCCTTGTGGCAATTCGTACTGAACGTAAAGCCAATAGCCGTTATGCAAGTTTTAATCAATGCCAAATGGAATTGCGTGCGATTGAAGGTATTTATATTTCAGAAGGGATTAAATATTTAAATGTTTCAGAAATGTCGATTGAAGAAATTTCAACACGTGTTTTACAAATGACAGGTTTAAAACGTCGTATTGGTTAATGAAACTATATGTATTAAAAGAGCCAAAATTTTATTTTGGCTCTTTTTTATTGGATTTAAATAGAATAAAAATCAAGCTACTATTTATTTAAATGATAATGCTTTTAGTGTGACTTAAAATGTAGTGATAATGGTATCAATTGGATGTTCTTGTCCATCAATACTATGCACGCTATGTGCACAGACTTTGACAATTGGCCAAGTAATCAAATGGCAATTTTCGCGTTGTAAAGCTGAATAATAATGATCAGATTTAAAATAGCGTTGATGTGTATCTGCAATGTTTGGTGTGAGTTGACGTTTAAGCCACGTGTCTTTGACTTGAGCATCTAAAAAGCGTAAAGCCAAAATATTTTTGACGCGGTTATTAAACAAACGTCGATTTTTAAACACCAAAGGATGGCTAATTAGGCGATGGATGCCACGTTCTGTACTTGGCAGGACAAAATGCGGTGCAATTTGAAAGACTTGAACAGATGTTGCTTGCTGACAAATTCTATCGAGTTGTGCCACGCTGTCCTGATTTGCACCAATAACTGCAACGCGTAAACCTGTGAAGTCATGCTGTTTGATTTCAGTTGCAGGAATGCATTCGCCTTGGAATTCTTGAAAATCTGCCAAGCAGTTTTGAAAAGCGTGTCTATGTACGTCGTGTTTAGGACTGACCATGCTGAATCTCTTGATATATTCATTTTATAAATTAGAACATTTACTCTATTTTGTTGGGACAGTACTGTTTGGTAAAGTCTTTTGTGCAGGCGAGCCAGTCATTCCTAAAGATTGAAAATTAATTCAACTGAGATTACTGAGATTTAAGCGAAAGAGAACAAGAAAACGGATTTAAGTTATTTATTTTAAATGTTTTTAATTGATGAAACCTTGTAGCTCAATAGAACTACAAGGTCGGAGCTAATTAAGTATCTAACTTCATTTGCATGAGCAAATCAAAGTTATGTAAGCGTTTTTCTGTGTCATAGATGTCACAGGTAAAAATAAACTCATCGACATCATACTTCGCCAATAAGTTTTCCAATCCTGCTTTGACAGTCGCCTTTGAGCCAATTTGCGCCATGGCATAAAAACTATCAACTGACATTTTTTCTGCAGGTGACCATAAGCCATCCATACTTTCGACTGGAGCTTTGAGTTTTAGGCTTTGTCCACGCATTAAACCTAAAACACGCTGATAGGCACTAGTCGCCAAAAATTCTGCTTCTTGGTCGGTATCTGCAACCACTGTTGGCACACCCATAGACACATAAGGCCGCTCTAAATATTCTGAAGGCTCAAAATTGTCACGATATAACTGAATGGCTTGAGCAAGCATACGCGGGGCGAAGTGTGAGGCAAATGAGTAGGGTAGTCCTAATTTTGCAGCAAGTTGTGCGCTAAATAAACTTGAACCAAGCAACCATACAGGAACGTGTGTCCCTTGTCCTGGCGTAGCAACAATACGTTGTTGTGGTTCAGCATCTTTAAAGTAATGCAAAATTTCTAAAACATCTTGCGGAAATTGATCTTCAGTTTCCTGTCGCCCACGACGCAGCGCACGCATGGTCACTTGATCTGTGCCTGGTGCGCGACCTAAACCGAGTTCAATACGGTTAGGATATAAAGTCGCTAAAGTTCCAAACTGTTCAGCGACCACTAACGGTGCGTGGTTGGGGAGCATAATACCGCCAGAACCGAGTTTAATTTTTTGCGTATTTGCTAATAAATAACCCAAAAGAACTGCGGTTGCTGAGCTGGCAATGCCATCCATATTATGATGTTCCGCCAACCACAAACGGTCATAGCCGAGTTGTTCTGCGTGTCGTGCTAATTCAAGTGCATGATGCAGTGAAAACTGTACTGATTGATCATCACGTACAGGTGCGAGTTCAAGAATGGCAAATTTTGTGTCTTGCAGGGAACGCATCATTTATTCCAGCTTGATTAAAGAGAGTTTTATCATACGATGCTGCACTGATTTTGTATATCGAAAATTTTCGATATATGGGCGAGTCATGAGATATTGCCATTTAACAACGCGCGACATTCATCCAAAAAGCACGCTTTATAAAAAAACATTTATCCAAGCAAGTAGTCAGCAAACAAAAAGCACCCGAAGGTGCTGATTGTTAGAAGTATCGTGAGAAATTAACGACGTTTACCATTTTTATAGTGACCTAAATGTAAGCCATTGTCTTTGCGGTAACGGTCATTATAACGGTAGTCATTGTAGCGATAGCCACGGCTATCATAGCGGCGGTCATAACGATCATCACGACGGTCTTCACTAACTTTTTGACCTAATACTGCACCACCTGCAGAGCCGAGTCCTGCACCGACATAGCCACCATTGTTGCCTGCCATATTGCGACCAACGCTATATCCACCTGCACCGCCCAAGGCAGCACCAATCATGGCACCGTTACGGTCACGTTTATTGGCAGAAGCTGCAGCACCGCCCGCACCACCAATGGCTGAACCAATCATCGCGCCTGTTTGTCCACCCATTTGTTGACCAATTGCTGCTCCGACAGCACCACCCAAGGCAGAACTTACGGCAACACGTGTATCGTTTGCATGCGCAGTACTCATAAGCAAGGCAGAACTTGCGATAACGCTACCCAATAAAATACGATTAAGTTTCATGCGGATGCTCCAAATATTGATTAATATGTTTTGTAATGAAGATATAGAAACAGATGGCAAAGATCGTGAAGGGCAATGAGGTAAATCTGCAAAGTTTGGTAAAGACTTTGTAATTGCACTGCTAAATTTCTTCATATTGATTATGGTCGTTTTTTTGAACTGATATATGAAGAAAAATTAATCCTATAAAAAAGCATCAAACCTGTGTTGATGCTTTTTTGCTGCTCTATGCCTATCGTTCAAGATTAACGACGGTTGCGTTTTTTCTTCCATTTACGTTCTTGATAGCGGTCATATTCTTTATCTTTCGAGATTTTATTGCCGAGTGCTGCACCACCTGCTGCACCTAAAGCTGAACCAATATAACCACCATTGGTACCGCCCATATTTTTACCTACGGTATAACCCGCACCACCACCCAAAGCACCACCAATTGCAGATTCAGTACGATGACGCTTATCACTCGCCACGGCTGCACCACCAGCACCGCCTAAGGCAGCGCCTAGTGTTGCACCCGTAGTACCACCCATATTTTTACCAATAGCTGTACCTGCAACACTGCCTAAAGCACTGGCTGCGGCAACGCGCGTAGTATTGTCTGCATAAACGTTGGCACTGAGCATTGAAGCTGTGGCTAAAGCTGCTGTCATTAACATTGCATTAAGTTTCATGTTGAACTCCATGTCCATTTATAGGACTTATTTATGATCAATTTTGATGGGCTCAATTTAACAAAGCGCCGCTTTTAAAATGTGGAGAGTGCAGACGAGATTGGTGTTCTTTGGTGTGGGCTTTGTATGAGTTTGATTAAAATTGCTAAAAAAATGTCCAAATGCGGATGCTAATTGCGGTACTTGGTGAGTTGTACATTCACCGCAATGCACAGCATCATCAAGCAGAAATACTGCTAGAACATCTGCAGATAGGCATTTCAAACATCGTACAGACTTAATAATGATGTTATTTGGGTGGTAGAATCGGTAAACTATGCGCAATTTTTTATTTCGCTGTGCTGCGTGTTGCATGTAACAGCCTTTGCATTGAGATTTTTTAAACAATGAAAGAATCGTTACGTTTACGATTAGATCAGCTTTCTGACCGCCATGAAGAATTGACTGCTTTGTTGGCAGATGTTGAAGTGATTTCAGATAACAAGCGTTTTCGTCAATTATCACGTGAACACAGTGATTTAGACGAAATTACGGCAGTGTGGTCACAATACACACAAGCCGAAGCCGATATTGAAACAGCCGAAGCAATGTTGTCTGATCCTGACTTTAAGGAAATGGCGCAAGAAGAAATTAAAGACAATAAAGCGCTGATTCAGCAACTTGAAGCTGACTTAAATATTTTAATGATTCCAAAAGACCCGAATGATGCCAACTCGGCTTATTTGGAGATTCGCGCAGGGACAGGTGGCGATGAAGCCGCGATTTTCTCGGGTGACTTATTCCGCATGTATAGCAAATATGCCGAAAGTCAGGGCTGGAGAATCGAAATTTTATCTGAAAATGAAGGTGAACACGGCGGATATAAAGAAGTCATTTGCTTGGTGAATGGCGAAG
Source organism: Acinetobacter sp. YH12211 (assembly GCF_013418015.1). NCBI lineage: Bacteria > Pseudomonadati > Pseudomonadota > Gammaproteobacteria > Moraxellales > Moraxellaceae > Acinetobacter > Acinetobacter sp. YH12211. Next base: position 61,653 of record NZ_VPCW01000009.1, on the reverse strand, counting down.
GCGTGTATGGCCGTTTGAAGTTTGAAAGTGGTGCGCATCGTGTGCAACGTGTTCCTGCGACTGAATCGCAAGGTCGTGTGCATACATCAGCGTGTACTGTGGCAATTTTACCTGAAGTAGATGTAGACACCACGGTAGATATTAACCCTGCCGATTTGCGTATCGATACCTATCGTGCTTCGGGTGCGGGTGGTCAGCACGTTAACAAAACCGACTCTGCAGTGCGTATAACCCACATTCCGACGGGTACTGTGGTGGAATGTCAGGAAGAGCGTTCACAGCATAAAAACAAAGCGAAAGCGATGGCGTTGTTGGCATCACGTTTGGAAAATGCCAAACGTGCTGCAGCAGATGCAGCAACTTCAGAAATGCGTCGTGATTTGGTGGGTTCGGGTGACCGTTCTGAGCGTATTCGTACCTATAACTATCCGCAAGGACGTATGACAGATCATCGTATTAACCTGACTTTATATAAGTTGGATGCGGTGATGGAAGGTGATTTAACTGAACTACTAGATAGTCTGCATCGTGAATATCAGGCAGATCAGTTGGCGATGCTTGCTCAGCAAAACGGTGGTTAATGAATATTGCGCAAGCCTTGGCGCTACGTGGTGAAGTCGATAGCTATGAGCGTCAAGAAAATATTTGGTTGTTAGAGCATTTTTTAGGACTCAGTGCGCTTGAATTAAAATATCGTGCAGATCAGGAATTGAGTGCCGCGCAAGAGCAGATGTATGTGCAGGCTTTGGCACGTATAGCAGCAGGCGAGCCTTTGGCGTATATCACAGGTTCACAGCCATTTTGGACACTGGATTTAAAAGTCACGCACGATACTTTGGTGCCACGTCCTGATACCGAGGTTTTGGTCGAAACTGTGTTGGCTTTGTCATTACAACGTGATGCTGTAATTGTCGATTTAGGCACAGGTACAGGGGCGATTGCTTTGGCTTTAGCATCTGAACGTCCAGATTGGCAGGTAACCGCAACCGATATTTACCTGCCAACGCTTGCAGTTGCTCAAGAAAATGCAAGCAAGCATGCTTTAAATCAGGTGCAATTTGCCCGTGGTGCATGGTTTGAGGCATTGGGTTCAGCAGCCGAGCCACGTTTTGATTTAATTGTATCTAATCCGCCGTATATAGATGCTAATGATGCACACATGTCTGCTTTGGCAGCAGAGCCTGAACGTGCATTGGTGGCAGCAGATCAGGGTTTGGCAGATATTCTGCAGATTATTTCGCAGGGTAAGCACTGGCTGAAAGCAAATGGATGGATTGCACTAGAGCATGGCTATGACCAAGCTTTAGCAGTGCAAGCGATTTTTGCAGAACACGGTTTTTCTGACATTCGTACAGTCAAAGATTATGCAGGCAATGATCGGGTGACTTTAGCACAATGGCTTGCTGGCTGATGTGTTATATCAGTTAAAAATCTTGTGAGATCTATTTATCAGCTTGCAAACATAGACGAATGATTAGCAAAGTTTAAGTGCAAGACCAATTTATGAGCCTCAACTCAACTGATGTCAGCTTAGGTTGCCTTTCACTGCCAAAATTGCAGGTGGCAGTTCTTCGCCAAGTGAACTCAGCATTTCCCGTTCAATTAATCGCACCATGGAGTTGAGCGGTAAATCATTGTCTTGCAGGCCAAAAGGTTCTTCAAGTTGTTCGCTGAGAGCATCTAAACCTAAGAATAAATAGGCAATTAAACCCACCAAAATTGGTGTCCAGATTCCTAAACTTGCTTCTAAACTAAAAGGCAGAATAAAGCAGAAGCAATACACAGTGCGGTGCAACAAGACTGAATAAGAAAAAGGCAAGGGTGTGCTGAGAATTCGATCGCAACCTGCTTGCACATTACCCAATTCAACAATATGTTGATTCAAGCCTTGATAAATAATATCGGAAATTTCACCTGTTTTCAGTGCGCTGACTAACTCTTTTTGAATGCTTTCTAAAATAAACTGTGCGGCATTAATATGCGGAAATAATGCTTCATAATCTGCAGATGTGAGGTTGACTTTGTTTTGATAAAAATCGATAGGTTGGTTTTGATTGCGTAAACGGTTACGCAATAAATTACTAAACAACATGACCCGATACATCAAGACCCGACGCTGTTGATCTGGCAGTACGTATGAGTCACGTGAAATATGCCGTGATGTTGCAATTAACGTCCCCCACAATTTTCGACCTTCCCACCAACGTTCATAACTGGCGTTATTTCTAAAACTGAGGAAAATAGACAAAATAATACCGAAAATGGTAAAGCCAATGGCTGGTACGCTCGGCACTTGAAAAAAGTGGTGAGAAGACAAATACACTAAGACCGTAGAAAGGAAGACCACAATTGCAAGTGCAGGTAAGACCGTGGGTAAAATTGTCCCATACCATGCAAACAGTAGGGTAAAACTGTTGTTTTTATTGCGAATAATCATCTTGATGCATCCTTGAAGCTGTCCTTAGTGTTTCATAGACAAACAACGCTTGGCAAGATGATAGCTAGCTTTTGATTCAAAAAGCAGCAAGCGGCTTAAAGTCAATTTTTCTTATTTATTATTGCAACAGCCAATAAAAAAGTGATGCCATGAAGACATCACTTTTTAAATACTTTCAGCAACTGAATGCTCAAAGTTTTAGCTTACATCGGGTAATCTTGCAAACAGTCTGGAATTTCAACTTGTGCCAAACTGTCTGTTTCTAAAGCTAAACATAGTGCAACAATTTTAGCGGTATCGCACAGGTGTTCATCTTTGAGTGCTAAACCTGCTTGTAAAGATTGTAAATCTTCTTGGCAAATATCTAGGGCTTGCGCTGCTTCAAGTGCATCTTCACGTTTGAAAAACGCAGACATGACATTGCGTAACTGTTCTTCTGAGGTATTTAGAATACTTTGATTGAGTAATTCATCTAATTGGTCAGAAGCTTGGTTGAGGGAGTGAGAGAAATTTTGAACTAGATTGTGTTCAAGTACATCCATCATCTTAAGCATGGGGAAACCTCCAAAGATGCTCGTACATTTAATATTACAGGGGGAGTATGACAGCCGAATTGCATAAAATTTATGCTTTAAATTGATTGAAAAGTAAACTAAATTTAATACTTTGACAATGCAGTGCCGATGAACGTCCAGTTCACTGCTCAACCTTGAAATCACAGCGATGAGTTTTCTTTTATAATTAAGTTGTTTGTAAAATACACAAAATAGTGGCTGAGTAGTAGGTGATAAGTCACGCAATTATGAGCTTTCAATTATGAGCTTTCGGTATATTGTCGATATGCACCAGGATTGACCCCAGTCCATTTTTTAAAGGCACGATGAAAAGCGCTAGGATCATGGAAATTTAATTGATCGCTAATTTCCTGAAGTGATTGTTGGGTTTTGCTCAACAATTCAATTGCCGTATCTCGACGGATTTCATTTTTTAATTGCTGATAGCTGGTGCCTTCCTGCTTTAAACGCCGTTGGAACGTCGCTTCAGACATATTGAAATGTTGGGTTAATTCGTTCAGTTCTAACCACTCACTCGGCGGCAATCGCATTAATTGTTTACGAATTTTATGACTCAGCGCATGTGGGTTTTTATAACGCACCAAAAGGTTAAAAGGTGTTTGTTTTAAAAAGCGTTTCCAACTTTTTTTATCCTGCTTGATTTTTAAATCAAGATGTTTTGCCTCAAAATAAATCTTATGCGCTGTACACGCATATTCAATTTCATCACAGAAACGGACACGATAATCAGCATCATCCTGCGGGGCAGCACATTTGAGTTGCATGTTTAAAATAGCGATACGTTGTCCTGTCAGCCAGCACATCAAGCCATGAATCAGCATTAAATAAGTGGCATAACTAAACATCGGTTTCACTTGATCTTTATCGTGAATGGTTAAGATTGCATATTCACCATCTACGTTTAATTCACCTGAAAAATCATCCAGTATTAAATTAAAGAAATTTAAAATGTCCTGTAATGCGGCCTTTAAATGCTCTGCTTGGTACACCCATTTAGACAAGAGTTGATAACTGCCACGACGCATAGCATGGCTGTCCATGCCAAAAAATTCATCGTTCATGGCATCTGCCAGTGCAATCCACAATTGACCATATTGCAGAATTGACACCCTCGCTTTGTTGGAATGTAACAGCTCTGCAGGAATACCCGCCGTCTGCAAAATCGCATGCGTATCCATACCGCGTTGCTGTGCAGTATGCAAAGCTTCATGGACTAAAGCAATTGAAATTGTACCTTTGCTGTAAGTGAGCTGAGTTGCATTCATGGGATGGCGTGGTATTCCATTTACAAGTTGAGTGTTCAAATACATCATAGTCGATGCAGGGTTTGGAAATTGTACTCTAGCTTGAGTGTGATTAATCTGTTTCTTAAGTTGTATCAACCTGAAAATTTATAAGGAAAATAAAATGAAAATTCAAGGAAAAGTCTGTGTGGTCACGGGTGGTGCATCGGGTTTAGGCGCTGCGACTGCACAACATTTAGTTGCGCAAGGTGCAAAAGTTATTTTGGTTGATATGAATCAAGAACTTGGGCAGCAGCTTCAACAGCGATTGGGCGAAAATGCAGACTTCGTAGCTGTAGACGTGACCGATGAAAACCAAGTACAGCAGCTTTTTAACTATATTGAGCAAAAATACGGACAGTTAAATGGCTTGGTGAATTGTGCAGGCATTGCACCGTCTGCCAAAGTCTTGGGACGTGATGGTTTGCATGATTTGGCAATGTTCCAAAAAGTGCTGAATATTAATGTCACGGGCAGTTTTAATATGATCCGTTTTGCGGCACAACTGATGGCGAAATATGACTTAGCCGCCGATGAAGAAGAGCGTGGTGTGATTGTGAATACTGCTTCGGTTGCAGCATTTGATGGGCAGATTGGACAAAGTGCGTATTCTGCATCGAAAGGTGCAATTGTGGGGATGACGCTGCCTTTGGCACGTGAATTGGCACGTGAAGCCATTCGGGTGATGACGATTGCCCCCGGTATTATGGAAACCCCGATGCTGAAAGCATTTCCACAGCATGTGCAAGATGCTTTAGGGCAAATGGTGCCATTTCCACCACGTTTGGCAAAGCCTGAAGAATTTGCGCAATTGGTGGGTCATATTTTTGAAAATGGTTATTTAAACGGTGAAGTGATTCGTTTGGATGGCGCAATTCGTATGCAACCGAAATAAGTTATGACGATGCTATATCCATAAAATAGCCTAAGCAAAAATTCAAGTATTGAAAAACTGGATACTAAAAAACCGTTGCAATACAGAACAAGGATGTTGCGCGCATTCCTGACAAAAACAACATCTACCATATACACAGAGGGTCACCATGATTTTAAGCCATGAACAAAAAATGATTCAGGATATGCTGCGCAGTTATGCACAGGAAAAGCTTAAACCAACTGCAGCAGCACGTGATAAAACTGCTGAATTCCCTGCAAAGGAGTTAAAGGAACTAGGTGAGCTAGGTGCTTTGGGCATGACCGTTGCAGAAGAATGGGGCGGTGCAGGTTTAGATTATGTATCTCTCGTTTTAGCCTTAGAAGAAATTGCTGCGGGTGATGGTGCAATTTCAACGATTGTGAGTGTGCAAAACTCATTGCCATGCGGAATTACACAACGCTACGGCACAGAGGCGCAAAAACAAAAATATTTAACTAAACTGGCAACAGGCGAATGGTTAGGCTGCTTTTGTTTAACTGAACCACAAGTCGGCTCTGATGCCAGCGCGATTGAATGTAAAGCTGAAAAAGATGGGGAGGATTGGGTTTTAAATGGCACCAAGCAGTTTATCACCACAGGCAAATATGCAGATGTTGCTTTAGTTTTTGCTGTAACGGACAAAACTGCGGGTAAAAAAGGCATTTCCTGCTTTTTAGTCCCGACGAACACACCAGGTTATATCGTGGCACGTTTAGAAGACAAAATGGGACAGCACTGTTCCGATACCGCCACCATCGTGTTGGAAAACTGCCGTATTCCTGCAGAAAACCTATTGGGGCAAGAAGGTGAAGGCTACAAAATTGCACTCTCTAATTTAGAGTCGGGGCGTATTGGTATTGCCGCGCAATCGGTGGGTATGGCGCGAGCAGCTTTAGATGCAGCCGTGGACTATGCCAATGAGCGTAAAGCTTTTGGAGTTGAAATTGTGCAACATCAGGCAGTCGCGTTTCGCTTGGCAGATATGGCAACACAGATTGAAGCTGCACGACAGCTTATTCTACATGCCGCAAGCCTCAAAGATGCAGGCTTACCGTGTTTAAAAGAAGCATCTATGGCCAAGCTTTTTGCTTCAACCATGGCAGAGCGTGTGTGTTCAGATGCGATTCAAATACATGGGGGCTATGGCTATGTATCTGATTTCCCCGTTGAACGTATTTACCGCGATGTGCGCGTTAGCCAAATTTATGAAGGTGCATCCGATATTCAGCGTTTGGTGATTGCACGTGAAGTGACTAAGCGTTAAAGCTGAGTATCTAAAACTTTAGTCGGTGTCCAAAGCTTGCAAGGTTATTGCAGGATGTGGAAATTGAGAAAATGTTCAAATCATGTTTAGCTAACTTGATTGAAAAATACGCGAAGATCATGTCGTGATTGCGTTGCATGATCGACTTCAACACAGCAAACCTAATTTAAATTTTAAAGAGCGATTCAATCCTAACTTGTAAAAACGGTTAAAACAATAACGCATATTGCTGCAAATGAATTGCAGTGTCATCAGTTTAAGACGGAGCTTAAAAGAATGAAAACTTTGCAAGAGGCATATCAACAGTTTGATATTGAGCAACTGATTCAAACCCAATTGGCAGGAACGCCAACGGCACTTAATGCCTATGAAGAATGTTGCGGACGCTATACGGGTACTCAACAAACTGCCTTAATTTGGGAAGGCAAACACGGTCAAACTGCATCGTGGACATTTGATCAACTGGCAGAAGCATCTGGAAAATTGGCAAATTATTTTACTCAACTGGGCTTAAAAGCAGGTGATTGTATTGCAGGATTATTGCCGCGTACGCCTGAATTGTTAATTACGGTTTTTGCCACATGGCGCATTGGGGCAGTGTATCAGCCTTTATTTACAGCCTTTGAATCTAAAGCGATTGAGCACCGTATTCAAACTGCAAAGACGCAGCTCATTGTGACCAATACTGAGCAGCGTCCAAAACTAAATGCCTTGTCTAATGTGAAAATTTTAACTGTGGACGCAGCAAATCAAGCTCAAAACCATGATACAGATTTTTGGCAAGTTCTAAGCACTCAAGACACTTACTTTGAAACCGTGTATCGCAGTTTTGAAGATGATTTTCTGATGATGTTTACATCAGGCACTACGGGTTTAGCTAAATCTGTACCTGTGCCTTTAAAAGCCATTGTGGCATTTAAAGGTTATATGCAGCATGCAGTCGATTTAAGAGCAGAAGATTCATTTTGGAATTTAGCCGACCCTGGTTGGGCTTATGGCTTGTATTACGGTATTACAGGGCCACTGAGTTTGGGGCATAGCATTATTATGGATGAACGTCCATTTAGTGTTGATCATGCACTGGAAATTATCCGTAAATATCAGGTGAGTAATTTAACAGGTTCACCAACCGCATTTAGAATGTTCTTTGGTTTTAAAGAAAAGTTTGATGGTGATATTCAACGACATCTGCGTGTGGTTAGCAGTGCAGGCGAGCCGCTCACACCAGAAGTGATTCATTGGTTTAAGCATGATTTACAAGTCAATATTTATGATCAATATGGACAAACCGAATTGGGGATGGTGATTGCCAATCATCATGCACTGGAACATCAGAAAAAAGTAGGTTCTGCGGGTTATGCTATTCCCGGACATCGTTTCGCGGTTTTAAATGCACAGCATCAGGAAGTCGCTCACGGCGAAATTGGCACACTTGCACTGGATGAATCACAATCGCCTTTAATGTGGTTCAAAGGTTACGATGGGGATGACCGTAAATCATTTGTGGGACAGTATTATTTAACGGGTGATACGGTACGTTTAAATGAATTTGGTGGGATTGATTTTATTGGTCGTGCAGACGATGTCATTACAACTTCGGGTTATCGTGTCGGGCCTTTTGATGTAGAAAGTACTTTGCTTGAATGTGAGGAAGTGCTTGAATCCGCAGTAATTGGTAAGCCAGACCCAGAGCGTACAGAAGTGGTAAAAGCCTTTGTGGTGTTAAAAAATCAATATCAACCAAGCACTGCATTGCAGGAAAAGCTGCAACAGTATGTGCGTTCACGCTTATCGAAACATGCCTATCCTAAAGAAATTGAATTTGTCAGCAGTTTGCCTAAAACATCCAGTGGAAAAATTCAGCGTAATTTATTGAAGCAACAAGAAATTGCAAAACAAAATGCTTTTAAAAAAGTGAGCTAAATTCAGCCAATAGGCCCTGTTAATTATTGCGCCATAAGAAAAACGCCATTCATACAGATTGGCGTTTTTTTAAATCTGTATTCTTTATTTAAACCACCCGATTATGCAAGCACGAACTCAATCGATAGAAAATGTGTGCATCATATTGGTGATGTGATATTTTCAACTTTATGCTGACACAATGAACAAGGCTGCATGTACTTCGATTACGATAAAAGCATGTAGGCAGCGCAATACATATTGGGGGAGAACATCATGGTAACAGCTCATTTAAATTTCACGCAGCCGTCAAAGCGGATATTTACGAAGTCGATATGGATGGGCGCAGCTTTACTGTTGTGTGCCTCTGGCAGTTATGCACAAAACTGGAACCCAGCGCCAACTGCTGAAAGTACAGCCTATTCCAGCTATCCAGCAGCAAAAACGCCACAAAAAAATTATGCAGTCTTTGCCGAATACGCCAATTTTGAAGCAGATTTTGACAGTGGCGATACAGTAGAACTAGATGGTTTTGCTTTGGGTGTTTCCACCACGCCACATCGCTCAGGTTTTTATGGCAGATTGGAATTCTTAAAAAACAATGAATACGATTTGGATTATTATGAATTCAATATGGGTGGGAATTTAAACCTGATCAGCTATCATGGTTTTTATTTCAATACATACGCAGGTCTAGGTTATAGCGGCGCAAGTTCAAAGCTGCTTGCCAATGATGTCAATTTTGTCACTTTACCTGTGGGCGTAGAAGTCGGTTTGAACTTTGTTCCTGATTTCTCGATTTACGCCACTGCCGGTTATAAATGGTTATATGACAGCACCTCGAATACCACCTGTAAAGATGGGACAACCTCAGACAAAGTCGGGAATACGGCATGTTACTGGAATGGTGGAATTGCCTATTATAATGAATATATAGGCGATGCCGATGGCGTTACTTATAACGTAGGCATGCGGATGCACTTTTAAGCAAGTCGTTGCACATCTCCATCTGTTCAAATACGCAACAATTCAACCGCCGTCATGGCGGTTTGCTTTGAATACCCGTTATACTTGGCGTTTTGGTTTTGCAGAATAGGGCATTTTCTTGGAAAGCATATTCGATACTCAGTTGGAATTGAGCGATGCAGAAATGCATCTATATAGCCGACAAATTTTATTGGATGGCTGGGATATTGAAGCCCAAGAAAAATTAAAACTGGCCAACGTACTTGTTGTGGGGGGTGGCGGGATTGGCTGTTTAAGCGCAGAATTACTTGCACGTGCAGGCGTGGGAAAAATCACTCTGATTGATGCTGATGTGATTGAAACCAGTAATTTGCAACGACAAATCGCCTATACCCCCGCAGATTTAGGCTTTTATAAGGCCGAAATTCTCGCAAAAAGATTAATGCAAATTAATCCTTATATCGAGATTGTTTGTTTAACCACGCTGTTAGATGCGCAAAATGCAGGCACTTTAGTTGCCCAACAAGACCTAGTTTTAGATGGTTGTGATAATTTCAGTACCCGATATTTGGTCAATCAATATTGCCGACAATTGAATGTACCTTTACTCAGTGCCTCTGCCATTGGTTTTCAAGGGCAAATGTTCATGGTCGAAGGTGATTCTGCTTGCTATGAATGTCTGTTCCCGAAAGAACAACATGCCAATGAAAGTTTGCGCTGCGCTGACAGTGGCGTATTGGCAACCACTCCCAACGTCATGGCCAGTTTACAAGCGCATCATGCCTTATTGTACTTGGGTTTGGGCAACACCGCGCTGAAACAAAAGCTATTACTTTGGGATGGTTTAAGCATGAAACAACGCTTATTGTCGTTTGATCAAGACCACAACTGTCCAGTTTGTCAGGCAAGATAGCCTTTTTACTTGGCAATTTTTTGTTAAACTCTCACTACTTTAATATGACTCAGACATGATGAAAAATAATATCTGGTTAGATGGTTTACGTTCAGTTGCTCGCATGGGTGAAACTGCCGTAGTGGCAGCCAAAGCAGGCATTAAATATGCCACTGAAAAGCCAAGTAATGCCAAACTCATGCGCGAAACATTTGAATCTTTAGGTTCAACCTACATTAAACTTGGGCAGTTTATTGCCAGTACACCGTCATTGTTCCCGCGTGAATATGTCGAAGAATTTCAAGGTTGTTTAGACCAAACTCCAACTTTACCGTTTAGCTATGTACAGCAAGTATTGGCATCTGAATTTGCAGGGCGCAATTTAGATGAAATATTTGCCTCAATAGATGAAAAGCCTTTAGCTTCAGCATCTATCGCACAAGTACATGCTGCAAAATTGGTGAGTGGCGAAGATGTAGTGATTAAAGTGCAAAAACCGGGTGTAGAAACCATTCTCTATACCGATTTAAACGTCTTGCACTGGGCGACTAAACTGCTCGAAAAAGCTGTACCTAAAGTCAAATTTGCGTCATTGGCCGATATTGTCGAAGAAATCAAAACCCGTATGGTGCGTGAAGTCGACTTTATTGAAGAAGCGCGTAACCTAGATGATTTTATTAATTATCTGAATTTGACCCAAAACAAAAAAGCCACTGCACCTAAGGTCTATCATCAATATTCCACCCGTCGCGTATTGACCATGCAGCGTTTGTATGGCGTACCTTTGACCGATTTTGACGTGGTGAAACAAGTATCTAACGACCCATCGCAAGTGTTGATTACTGCCATGAATACATGGTTTGGTAGCTTGATGATGTGTAACAGTTTCCATGCCGATTTACACGCAGGCAACCTGATGTTGCTTGAAGATGGGCGTGTCGGCTTTATTGATTTTGGTATTGTTGGACAGCTGAATCCTGAAGTGTGGACTGCATGTATGGCTTTTATGGATGCTCTACAAAATACCAACTACACGCTTATGGCTGAAAATATGCTCAAAATGGGCATGACCGACAAGCAAATTGATACTCAGGTTTTGGCAGCAGATTTAGAGCGTTTATTTAGTGGCGTATTGCTGGCCGATCCTCAAGAGTTGCTGACTTCTAACCCTGCCGATTTAAATGACATTATGCTCGATATGGTTGCTGTGGGTGAGCGTCATGGGATTCGTTTCCCGCGTGACTTTGCTTTACTGTTCAAGCAAATGCTGTACTTTGACCGTTTCATGCGCGTTTTAGCACCTTATACCGATATTTATGCCGATCAACGATTGCAGATGGTACAAAGCATTGATCCGAATTTGTTGTTAAAGCATTAATTATCCATATTGGGCGAATCAAGCCTTCTGGTTGCATATTTTAAAGCCACCGATCTTTTGTTTTATGAGTTCAGTGTGGCTTTAAAATACGGCAAATATCCCTTTCAATAGACAGAGATAGAAGGATTTAAAATGAAATATAGAGTGTGGTCATGGATGCAATTATCATTGAAGGCTTAAAGGTGGAAACAGTCGTCGGCTGTTTTGCATGGGAGCGTCAAATTCAACAACCACTCATGTTGGATTTGATCATTGCCACCAATTTAAGCCAAGCTGCAGCTTCAGATGAGTTGCAAGACACGCTCAATTATGCAGAAATTTGCAGCATTTCAGCGCAAGTGATTCAGCAGGCTGCACCCAAATTGATTGAGCATGCAGCACAATTGGTATTGGATGCACTTTTTACGACTTTTGCCGCAGTTGAATCCATTACCATCACCATTCGCAAACCTGCCATTATTCCAGAAGCCAATTCTGTAGGAATTCGTCTTGAACGCCACCGAAACGATTTTTGCTCTCGCTTTGGCGAGTAACTGCGAAGCACCACGTCAGTTTAAAAGTGCCTATCAGCAAATTGCTGCATTGGGTGAAGTGCAATTTTCGCATATTTATCTGATTCCATGCCGTGATGGGATTGGTGCAGACTATTGGAATTCTGCTTGTTTGCTAAAAAGCCGTTTAAGCTTTGAGCATCTAAACGTCATCCTTAAGGAATTGGAAGTTGCAGCAGGGCGTGTGCGCCCATCGCATGACATTCCGCTGGATATTGATATTATTGCGTGGGGTGAAAATTTAGCTCAAATGCAATTCAATCCGAAAAAAATGCCACTTGCTTTAGATGTTAAAATTCCAATGTGGGATATTTGGCAAGATGAGGCTTTTGTGCATTCTGCGCATGACTATCCCATTGTGAGTTGTGAAGAGTAAATCAGCCAGTAAAATTGGCAGATCAGTGATGCATTTTTAAATTTTGGCTGTGAAACGTGATCTGATTTCGGCTTACATCATTGTGTCATATCTTGCTGATATGTTTGTATGAAAAACCATCAAAAATAATATTTTTCTGTATTTATACGGCTTTGCACTTAAAAACTATCCACAAAATCTGCGGATAAATCTTGGGATAACTCAAAATCGGCTCTTTCTCTGTTATTTTTTGATCGTTTTAATCGAGATGTTTTCTATTCCAATGACATAAAAAAACGCCCACAATTGTGAGCGTTTAAGTGTTATCAATTCATTAAATATAATAACTGGTCTTGGTCATGAGCTTGGAAATCGCAGTCATGGTCAAACGTACAGGTACAGGCAAATCTACACCACCTGCTTTGAGCGCCGTATCGCGATGATGCAATTCATCTTCATTCATTTGGACTAGAATTTTACGTGAACGATCATCTTGTTCAGGCAATTGGCTAATATGATGTTCTAAATGCAAGCTGACTTGACGTTCAGTTTCTGCCACAAAACCCAAACTGTATTTATCGCCCGCAATACCTGCAATTGCACCCATCCCAAAAGACAAGCCATACCATACAGGATTAAGCAAACTGGTGTGACTGTCTAACTCTTTTAAGCGGTCTTCGCACCACGCCAAATGGTCTTGTTCTTCAATTGCAGCCTGTTCCATTTCACGACGTACATTGGGCAATTTCGCAGTTAAAGCCTGACCGTGATATAAGGCTTGTGCACAGACTTCACCACTATGGTTTACTCGCATTAAGCCTGCAACATGACGTGCTTCACTCACAGCCAATTTGGTTTCAACCGTATTGCCCGGGTTTTCACGTTGAGCCGAAGTTGTGCCAGGTACTAAACTACGTAAGGCTTGGTCAAATGAATGAATAAACTTGTCGATGCCTGTGTAATGACGCATGAAATTAATCCTCCAAAGAGTCCTGTGCAGTATCTAACATTGGCTTGAGCTTTAACAAGAGCCAAAAGGTGAAAACAGCACTTAAAACAGCCGTAATACTAAATAAAATTTTTAAATCAATTTTTAAAATGCTTAAAATTAAAATCGAAAAAATGGCAGATGACACCATAAATACCGCATTTAAAATATTGTTGGCTGCGACCACACGTGCGCGGTGCGAGCGAGGGGAATAGGCTTGCATCATGGCATACAAGGGCACAATGTAAAAACCGCCACTAATGCCCAGTAAAGTGACTGCACACATGACATGATAATAACTCCAGCCTTGCTGAAAGACTTCGGCTAAGCCCAGTAGTGCGCCTGTTTTTTCTGGTACAAAAGCCAATGTGCCTGCCAAATAAAAAGCAAAGACGGTTAAACCGACTGCGCCAATAGGCACCATTTTAATATTGACCTCGGTACCGCCTATTTTACGGCAGAGCAAAGAACCTACGCCAATACCGACAGAAAAGAGTGTCAGTAATAAACTCACCACATTTTCAGAAGCATGCAAGTTTTGTTGAGTGAGTTGTGGAATTTGGGTTAAATACGTTGCCCCATAAAACCAATACCAAGAGTTTCCAAGTAAGATCAAAAAAATCATCGGCAGGCTTTTGGCATATTTTAAAGTCTGGAAACTGGTGCGGAAAAAATTCCAGTCAATTTGAATGTCGGGTGCCGTGACGCGCTGCGTCAGCACAAAACGACTTGAGGCATAACCAATTAGTGCAATAATCACCACAGTTAAGCTAATCCAGACTAAATTGCCTGCAGATACTGAAATCACTGCACCGCCTAAAATCATCCCCAATAAAATTGCAATGGATGTACCTGACTGGAAAATTGCATTGCCTGACATCAGTTCATGCGGTTTGAGTACTTCAGGCATAATGGCATATTTGATTGGGCCAAAAAAGGTCGATTGTGCACCCATTAAAAACAAGGCCATCAGCAACAGCCACAAATTTCCTAAAATAAAACCAACGGTACCAATCAGCATGATGATAATTTCAAGCAGTTTGATGGCACGTACCAATTGAGCGCGTTCATACTTGTCTGCCAATTGTCCTGCGGTGGCAGAAAAAATGAAATAGGGCAAAATAAACAGCAGGGCTGCCAAATTGTTCAGGGTGCTGACATTTGCAGATTGTTGGCTAATCCAGCCATAGGTAAAGACCAAAAGCAGCGCTTGTTTATACACATTATCATTGAGTGCGCCAAAAAATTGAGTGAGAAACATCGGCAAAAAGCGACGACTCTTTAACAAATGTTCATTTTTTTTCATGCGTGATTAACTTCGTTTAGTTTTATTAAGAAATGTGACCACTTGATATAATTGTACAGAAAATCATGTATGATGTTTCAAGTATTTCACTAATGAAAAAATCGAACAAATAGTGTTTATACGTGGGTTGATTGGGGTTTATCCAAAAAATTAAATCAGTTTAGAGTTTTTTATGCTTGTAAATACAAACTTTAAAAAATCAGTACTGTGTTCCAGTATGCATGCAATTTTATGCTGGAATATGCCGAAAAAGCTCGGACTAAGTCTGTTTTTAGGTTTAGTTGCATCCTCAAGTTTTGCAGAAAGTCTTAAGGTATCTAACTCCAACACCCAACTCGCTGAAAATCCTACATCACTGCAGACTCCAACTACAGAAGAAGCACAAAATTTAGCTGAAGAAATTAAACAACTGGCAGCAGCACAAGGTAAAGACAGTGCCCAAGATCTACAAAAAATAGAAGAAGCTTTAGAGCAAGCGCAAACACCTGAATTTAATAGTCTAGAAATGCTGCAACAGCAACAACAGGCAGGGGCATCTTTTGCTGAATTTCAGCCTATCGAATTTGAAGACTTAGAAGATTTACCCATTGCACCTGTAGATCAGGGGCTTGCCAATGAAATTTTTCAGGTGGCAGAACAAGCCAAACAAGAAGCGATGCTAGACCGCAATGGTCAAGTGCCAGAAACGTTGGTTCAAGACGCAACACAGCAGGAGCTACTGCAAATTGATCAAGCGCCTGTAAATGTCGATCAGCTCATAACCAATATTCAGGCAGACAGTAATTTTGTAGTGGAAGCCAATCCTAACGATACCTTAATGACTGAATTGGGCTGGATGACGCAGGTCGAAAATGCCGATAAACCCGGTTTTTTCAGACGTTTACTGTATAAAGTCCGTCCACCGCGTGAGCTAAACACAGCCAAAGTGCCGCGTATTAGTGCAGATGTAGTCATTACCGCAAATGGCGCCAATGGTACACAAAACTCAATTGGAGAAGTGTCGCCCGATGCTTATCGTACAGCGGTGGATCATTTAAGTGCCAATATTAAGGCCAAACTTTCCAGTTTTACCCAGGAATCTTTTGCAGATTTTCCATCGGCATTGCCGCAACTGCGTACGTTGTCAAATCAGGCTGCGCAGGCGGTGGGTTTTTATAATGCCGAGTTTAAGTTTGAAAAACTCAGTGATAGCCGCGTGCGTGTGCAGGTTGTGCCAAATCCACCTGTGGCGATTAAACAGCAAAATATTGAATTTACAGGTGAAGGACAATACGAGGCACAATTTCAGGTTATTGGTGTCTTGCCTGATCAAGAAGTAGATGATGTGTTTAATCATGGTTTGTATGAGCAAACCAAAAAACGAATTACCGATGCCGCTTCAGATAACGGTTATTTTGACAGTTACTGGCGTTTGCATGACGTTAAAGTCGCTCAACCTCAAAATACAGCCGATATCAATTTACGTTATGAAACAGGCGAGCGTTATAAACTCGGAAATGTTGAATTTCGTATGAGCGATCCAAATCAAGAATTCCCTTTGGATATGGATATTCTGCAAAGTATGGTCACTTGGCAGGACAATGCTGACTATACTTTTTGGCGTGTAAATGGTTTGGCCAATAACCTCACCAACTCGCGTTATTTCAACTACACCTTGGTTGATACAATTCGCCCTGATCCTGTCGAGTATCCTTTGGAATTACCGCCTGATATTCAGGCTTTGGTCGATCAACAAAAACTCTCTGTTTACGATGCCACAGTCGTCGATCAAAAACGGGTGGTGTCATCTCAGGAAGTGACGCAATCTGTGGTGAATGAAGCTGAGTTTGCAGGCACAGAAGAAGGTGCGAGCAACGATAAGCTGCGCATGCTACAAGCACAGCAAGAAGACAAACAATCAGAAGAAGAACGCTTAAAACAACAGGCACGTATCGACAAAAAAATTCCTGTGATTGTGACTTTAAATGCAGACCGCTTAAATAGTGCCGAAGTCGGTGCGGGTTACGGAACTGACACAGGCGTACGTTTGCGTGGGCAATATCGCCGTGCCATTGTCAATAAACGTGGTCACTCTTTCGATGCCAACTTGGAGCTTTCACAAATTCGTCAAGCCATTGATGGACGCTATAACATTCCTTATAACCATCCACTGAATGATTATGTCGCGTTGGTTGGCGGTTATGAGCGTGAAGAACGTGACGATGTTGCACAAGGTGGCGGCTTGATGATTGAATCTGCGGTTGCAGGTGTAGACCGTGTGATTAAAAACCCAATGGGCAGTTGGCAACATACTTTTGGCTTGCGTTATCGACTGGATCGCTTAACTGAAGATGGCACTGTATTTTTGGAAAAAGTGCCTGATGCCTTTATTGCCAATGGTGATGTCGAGCAACAATCGTTATTGCTTGGCTATGAAGTTTCACGTACCGACAGTAACCGTCGTGTTAACCCAAGCAAAGGTTTCCGCCAAATTTATAAAATAGAACTGGGGAGTGAATCACTGCTCAGCGATGCAGATTTAGCCATTCTAAATGCAGGTTGGCGTTTTATTTATTCATTGGGTGAAAATGACGATCATCAGTTTGTCGGACGCAGTGACTTAGGTTATATCTACACCGAAGATTTTAATAAAGTGCCTTATAATTTGCGTTATTTTACTGGTGGTGACCAGTCTTTACGTGGCTTTGACTACAAGTCTTTAACACCACAAATTGAAGGCTTTAAAATTGGAGGTCAGGCTTTGGCGGTTGGTTCATTAGAATATAACTATCAATTTAAAGAGGGGTGGCGCGCAGCAGTATTTAGTGATTTTGGTAATGCTTACGATAAAGACTTTAGCAACGACACCGAATATAGCGTAGGTTTGGGGGTACGTTGGGCATCACCAATTGGCCCAATTCGGATTGATGTGGCTTCTGGTATTTCAGATGATAACCATCCAATCCGTTTACATTTCTTTATTGGCTCTCAACTATAAATTTAAGACTTAGAGATCATTATGGCTGAAGTTGAACAGCAACCAGAAACTCCAGTAACGCCACCTAAAAAGCGTCGAATACTCAGGAGTGTTTTACTGTCACTGCTGTTGATGCTGGTTTTATTGGTGTCCGCTTTGGTGGTGATGTTCTCAACAGACCGTGGCTCAAAGTTCTTATTAGACAGCGTATTGCAGCGCCAAGAAATTATTCATTATGAATATGAAGGCGGTAATTTATGGCGCGGGATTATTCTGCGCAATATCATCGTCAGTTTAAAACCTGTTGATGTCAAAATTGACCGTGCCGATGTCATTCTTGGTTGGCGTGCCATTTTAGATAAAGAAATCCATCTCAATCGTGCCGATGTGCGTAATCTGCGGATTTATCCGAAAGGCCCACCAAGTGATGATCCATTCAAATTCAATGAAATTCGCTTACCTTTTGTTTTGCGTTTAGATACTGCCGATGTCGATCATTTATTGATTCAAACCGCCTCTGGTACGCAGGTCGATTTTTACGATATTGATTTAAATAATGCCTTGTGGTCGGGTACAGAACTGAAATTTGAAGATTCCAATATGGATATGGGATATTTGAATGTACGCAATGCCACAGGCGATATGAAATTTGAAGGTAAATATCCGCTTAATGTGGTGGGTGATTTAAATATTCCCTCTTTACATGACAGCTTAAATATTCACGATATTAAAGTAGTAGGCAAAGGCACACTCGACACGATTCAGGCGGGTGTTGCAACAAATACGCCTGATTTGCTCACGGGATGGGTAGTGTTGCATCCAATGCGTAAGCAAGTGCCAATGTTTGGTGAGTTACAATTTAAAAACTACCGTTGGCCTATTTTGACCGAGCAGGAACTTTTTACCCAAGCAGGTGCAGCTAAATTTAAAGGCGATATCAAGCGTTTAGATATTGATGTCAATACGGATTTGAGCGGTAAACACATCCCTAAAGGTCAATATACAGGTCTGATGTATACCGATTTAGTTCATCAACTGAATATCAGTAATTTAAATGCACAACTTATGCAAGGTGCTGCCAATGTAGCGGGCATTGTCAGTTGGGATAAAAAAGTCAATTGGGATTTAACAGGACGTCTGGATAAAATTAATCCTAAAGATCCACTAATTCCTCAAGTGGTCAAAGACTTTTTACCGCCAAGTTTAGATGCCAATTTAGCATCTAAAGGTCATTTGGAAAAAGGCACACACTTAACTGCACAAGTCGATTTTGACCAATATGAAACTTGGAATTTAAAACTCGATCAAAAACCTGCGCAGGGCAAAGCGGCAAATCCGATGTTGCTTGATGTGCGCTGGAACAACATAGACCGTGCTGTGCCGTATGTGGGTTGGTTAAAAAGTGAATTGGGTGATGTGCAAATGGCCTTGGTAGAAGGTCAGCAAGATATTTTTGTGGCGACCAAAGTCAGCACACATGAAAAAACCATGTTACCTGCAGGTATGTACCAAGCTAAACTGAATTTAAAGAATAATCGCTTAAATATTCCTAATTTTAAATTTGATACCGCAGATAGTCATTTGGCAGGCAGCGCCGTCATTGATTTACCAACCGACAAACGTCAGTTGAAATGGAATGCAGTATTGGCTGCGAAAAACTTTAATCCGCAAAGTATCAGCACCGCAGCACCTGTTAATGTGTTAAATGGGCAGTTTAAAGCCAATGGTTTTGCATTGCCGAATCAGCAAATTATTCATTTGAAAGATATTAATTTGACAGGGCGTTTGGTCAATCAAAATGAAAACGTACATTTAACTGGGCAAAGCACCATCGCTTTATTGTTCCATGATGTGAAAGCTGGTGGTGGCTTTAAAAGTTTTGCCGTGAATTATGATGGTGGGTTAAATGCTAGTGCGATTCAAGGCAGTGAAGGACATTTAAAACTGAAATTATCGGGTACGCCCGAACTAATTAAAATTAGCGACTTACGCCATAATGGTGTTGCAGGGCAAATTGTGGCGGATGGTTTGCTGCATTTGAATAATGGCATAGGTTGGAATTTAAATGCCTCATTAATTCGCTTTAAGCCGCACTATTTTGTGTCCAGTGTGCGTGGTGAATTATCGGGCAATATCCGCACTCAAGGTATTTGGTCAGACACTCAAAAACGGATCAACATTGAACATCTGAATTTGGCAGGCATGCTCAATAATAAACCTGTACGTGGTACGGGGAATTTAGCCATGTTGATTGATGCTAATCAAAAAGGCTTTTTACCACAACAGTTTGAAGCCAATAATCTATTTTTGTCTTATGCCAAAAATCAGTTACAAGCAACGGGGAATGCACAAAATCTGCGTATTAAAGTCAATGCGCCTGCTTTATACGAAATCTATTCAGGTTTACGTGGACGTGCGTATGGCTATATCAATGTGCAGTCGCAGCCACGCTTACAAGCCACTGCCAATTTCGCTGTTGATCAGTTCAGTGTAAATAATATTTTCAGCGTGCGTAAATTGCGCCTACAAGGTGAATTGCCAACCTCTGAAAATACGCCAACGCTGATGACGGCATCCATGGAAAATTTACGCAGTGGCAACCGTGGCATCGAGCAAGGGCAGATTTCTTTAGCAGGTACACGTCAGGCACATATTTTAAAACTAGAAGCCGAAAATAAGCTGAGTAAGTTTTATGTACAATTGGCGGGTGGTTTAAATGCACAAAATGATTGGATGGGACAAATTCAGAAAGGAGATTTTGACTCCTTAAGAACCCACTTGGCACAGCGCCAAAACGCAGCCGTGATTTATCAACATAGAACCAGTGAGTTGTATGTTGGTGCGCATTGTTGGATGAGTCAGCAAAGCCAATTGTGTTTTGATCAACCTATTCGTGTGAGTAAAACCAAAGCCAATGCATCATTTGTGACTCAAAACTTAGACTTAAATGACTTTTCTGCATTTATGCCTGAAGGTTTGGCGATTACAGGCAAGGTTAATGGGTATGCCAAAGCGGCGTGGGCAAAAGGACAGAAGCCAAAAATTGATGCACATTTGGTCACGCGTGATGGCGTCATTGGACTTGCTGCGGACGATCCACAAGATATAGGCTCAACCTTGCGCTATGAACAAGTGGCTGTGGTCGCAAAAAGCATTGCCGAAGGCTTGAAATTACGCATAGATGTGAAAACACCTGAAATTGGTACAGGTTATGCCAATGTGCTGATTGATCCTTACACTAAAAACATGCCAATGCGCGGTGAAATTGCCTTTGATCAGGTACAACTTAAAGTTTTTAAACCGTTTATTGCCGATGTGCGATCAATGGCAGGCATTTTGTCCTTTGCTGGCAAGATCAATGGGACTTTAACTTCACCATTGCTCACAGGTGAAATGCGCCTGAAAGATGGTGCGATCAGCATGATTTCGTTACCTGTAAATCTGACCAATGTGCAGGTCTATTCCTCTATCCGCCAAGATCAAGCCAGCATTAATGGCGCATTTAACAGCGGTGGTGGTGTAGGGCGTTTAACGGGCAGTGTGGATTGGAAAAATGATCCGCGTATTCAGTTAAATTTAAACGGTAAAGACTTATTAATTCGTCAAGCACCGCTAATTACTGCAATGATTACGCCAGATGTATCCTTAGATGTTTTACCTTTCCAGAAAAAACTGAGTTTAAAAGGACGTGTAGATGTACCTCGGGCTTTAATTTCTATGCCTGAAGTATCTGCACCTGTGGTTAACGTGTCTTCGGATGTGCGTGTGGTACATGAAGGACAAGATCAACTGGCATTATTACGTTCAGCTCGTCCATGGGATATTCGTGCCGATCTTGAATTGAATTTGGGTGATCGGGTCATTTTCCAAGGTTTTAATAGCCGTATTCCACTGATTGGACGTTTGTATTTATCTCAACGTGGTTTAGAAACTGCGATGCGTGCCAATGGTGCGATTGGGGTCAGCCAGCGTGTGAAAATTGAAGCCTATGGACAAAGTCTGGATTTGAACCGTGCCATTGCGCGTTTTAATGGCCCAATTTCTAACCCAACTTTAGATATGGATGCCAATAAAAATGTACAGGGCAGCATGGTCGGCTTTAGAGTTACAGGCACAGCCAGCAGTCCGAACATTCAAGTGTATAACGATGCAGGCTTATCTGAACAAGAAGCATTAAATGCTTTGATTACAGGTCGTATCAATGAAGGTACCAGTGGTTTGAGTCAGACCGAAAGCTTTAAGTCAGACGTCAACAATACTATTGCAGCGGCAGGTATTAGTATGGGATTGGGTGGTACACGTGCCTTGACCAATCAAATTGGACGTACATTCGGTTTAAGTGGTTTGGCACTTGATGCCCAAGGTACAGGCGATGATACCCAAGTCAGTTTGACGGGTTATATCACCCCAGACTTGTTTATTCGTTATGGCGTGGGGGTTTTCACACCTGTCAATAAGTTGACTTTGCGTTATCAAATGAATAAACGACTGTATTTGGAAGCTAGTCAAGCTTTAGAACGCGCCGTGGATATTTTCTATAACTGGCGCTTCTAACGGCAACTTCACTTAAAAATGCGTTCAATCAGAGCGCATTTTTTAAGCTTGTACATGGATAGTTTCGTATTTATGCAAACTTTTGATTATCATAAGCACAACAGGAGAGCTTCAATGAAAAAGATTTTGGTGGTGACTGCAGTGCTTGCATTAATGGGCTGTGCAGAAAAGAAACCCTTAACCCCTGAAGAACAATGGCAAGGCTATTGCCGAAGTGTTGGCAATGCTGCGCGTACCATCATGCTAGATCGTCAAAATGCGATTGAAAAAGAACGTGCGATTGAGCATGCCAATAAAATTGAAGATGACATTACTCGTAATTTTATTTTAGAGATTATTGAGCAAGTCTATGCATTGCCACTTGAAGAAATTAATGGTGATGTTGATGCGGCACGTGAAAAAGTCCGTACGCAATTTACTGAAAAATGTATCGCGACACCGCATGATAAAATGCCTGATTACAAGCCGTTCTAAAAGAACGGTTTTTTTATGAATTAAAATTGAAATATGTTTTGTACTTCTACTATCTTTTATCAAAAAATAGCCTAAGTGAATCAAACGTCTAAAACTAAAATAAATAACAAATAAATTGTGACAAGTTCTAAATCTTAAAACTGGCAAAGCTTATCTTTTTCATGAATAATTAAAAACATAACAAAAACAGTAGGAGCGCATAATGGAAGTGGTTGCTTACCTGCATAATGCAGATTTGCTCTTAGAAGATGAACAAGGTGTCGCAGTGATTGGCGGCAGTCATTATGTTTTAAGTTTAGGTGATCGGGTGTATTTACGTCAGCAAATTGATGCACCTGCAAAGATATATCAAGTTCAAATTTCGTTTACCAGTGCAGAACATTGCATGCTGCATGAAGATGAAATTCAACTCAAGTTTGAAGGTAGTCGTGAACAATTACAGCACTATCTTCAAGCTACGACAGTACACTAAGGTGGAATATCATTCATTCATTAGAACAGGCAACATGAGCGTTGCCTTTTTTACGAGTTAAACTTTAGGCGAAAAGTTAGTGTACATACAGACAAAGTTAAAATTAAGTCGTGTTTTGCCTGTAAATTGAACAATATGCGCATCATTTAGTTATAAAATAATGGGCATCACAAAGAAACACTCTAGTTGCATTAACTTTTAACCTGAAGTTTAGTAAAATTTTGCAGTCCATATTGTTTGTGATGCTTTAAAAGCAGGAATTCACAAATAATTTTTTAAAAAAGAGGAATAACACCGTGCTAGAAGCTTACCGCCAACACGTTGAAGAACGTGCCGCACTCGGAGTCCCACCGAAGCCACTTGATGATGTGCAAACAGCTGCATTAGTTGAATTATTAAAAAATCCACCAGCAGGCGAAGAAGCTTATTTGGTTGATTTGATTGAAAACCGTGTACCTGCAGGTGTTGACCAAGCGGCATACGTTAAAGCTGCTTTCTTAGCTGCTGTAGCAAAAGGTGAAGCAACCTCTCCACTCGTTTCTAAAGAACGTGCAGTTTACTTACTAGGCACAATGCTTGGTGGTTATAACGTAGCACCTTTAGTAGAGCTTTTAGACAATGCTGAATTGGCTGGCTTAGCAGCTGAAGCATTGAAAAATACTTTGCTTGTATTTGATGCGTTCCATGACGTAGCAGACAAAGCAAAAGCAGGTAACGAAAACGCGAAAGCAGTTTTACAATCTTGGGCTGATGCTGAATGGTTCACTAGCCGTAAAGATGTACCTGAAGAAATCAAACTTACAGTGTTTAAAGTTACTGGCGAAACCAACACTGACGACTTGTCACCTGCACAAGACGCTTGGAGCCGTCCAGACATTCCATTGCACGCAAATGCAATGTTGAAAAACGTACGTGATGGCATCAACCCAGAAGTTCCTGGTGAAGTTGGTCCATTAAACCAAATCAAAGACCTTATCGCGAAAGGCAACCAAGTTGCTTACGTGGGTGACGTTGTTGGTACAGGTTCTTCTCGTAAGTCTGCAACTAACTCTGTACTTTGGTTCTTCGGTGATGAAATCGCGCACATTCCAAACAAAAAAGATGGCGGCTACTGCTTAGGTGGTAAAATTGCGCCAATCTTCTTTAACACAATGGAAGATGCGGGTGCTTTACCAGTAGAAATCGACGTTTCTAATATGAACATGGGTGATGAAATCACTCTTAAAATCGACCATGCCGCTGCTAAAGTAACAGCGTTCAAAGACGGCGCACAAATCGCTGAATCTGAACTTAAAACTCCAGTGCTTCTAGACGAAGTACGTGCAGGCGGTCGTATTAACTTGATCGTTGGTCGTGGTTTGACAGCTAAAGCGCGTGAAGCTTTAGGTCTTGCACCATCTACTTTGTTCCGTACTCCAGTACAACCTGAAAACACAGGCAAAGGCTTCACTCAAGCTCAAAAAATGGTAGGTCGCGCTTGTGGTCTTCCAGAAGGTCAAGGTGTTCGTCCAGGTACTTACTGCGAACCTAAGATGACTACTGTTGGTTCTCAAGATACAACAGGTCCAATGACACGTGACGAATTAAAAGATTTAGCTTGTTTAGGTTTCTCTGCAGACTTAGTAATGCAATCTTTCTGTCACACAGCTGCGTATCCAAAACCAGTTGACGTTCAAATGCAACACACGCTTCCTGACTTCATCATGAACCGTGGTGGTGTTTCTTTACGTCCAGGTGACGGTATTATCCACTCTTGGTTAAACCGTATGCTTCTTCCAGATACAGTAGGTACTGGTGGTGACTCGCATACTCGTTTCCCAATTGGTATTTCTTTCCCAGCGGGTTCTGGTCTTGTAGCGTTCGCTGCAGCAACTGGTGTTATGCCACTTGACATGCCTGAGTCTGTACTTGTGAAGTTCAAAGGTAAAATGCAGCCTGGTATCACTTTACGTGACCTTGTACATGCGATTCCTTACTACGCAATTAAAGAAGGTGACTTAACTGTAGAGAAGAAAGGTAAGAAAAACATCTTCTCTGGTCGTATCTTAGAAATCGACTTAACAGAAATGGAAACTGATTTAACAGTTGAACAAGCATTTGAATTGTCTGATGCTTCTGCTGAGCGTTCAGCTGCAGGTTGTTCTATCACACTTTCTGAAGAGAAAGTTGCTGAATACCTTCGTTCAAACATCACCATGCTTAAGTGGATGATTTCTGAAGGTTATGGCGATGCGCGTACTATGGCTCGTCGTGTTGAGAACATGGAAAAATGGTTAGCGAACCCATCACTTCTTAAAGCTGATGCTGACGCTGAATACACTAAAGTGTATGAAATTGACCTTGCAGACATCAAAGAACCAATCCTTTGCTGCCCGAACGACCCAGATGATGCAAAACTTCTTTCTGACGTTCAAGGTGACAAAATTGATGAAGTGTTCATCGGATCTTGTATGACAAACATCGGCCACTTCCGTGCTGCTGGTAAGTTATTAGACAAAGTTCCTGGTGGTTCTTTATCTACTCGTCTATGGTTAGCGCCTCCAACTCGTATGGACGAGCGTCAACTTATGGAAGAAGGCTTCTATAACACTTACGGTAAAGCGGGTGCGCGTACAGAAATGCCAGGTTGTTCATTATGTATGGGTAACCAAGCACGTGTAGCACCGAACACAACTGTAGTATCTACTTCTACACGTAACTTCCCGAACCGTTTAGGTCAAGGTGCAAACGTTTACTTAGCTTCTGCTGAGCTTGCATCTGTTGCAGCGGTACTTGGTAAGTTACCAACACCAGAAGAATACCAACAGTACGCTTCTCAAATCGACAGCATGTCTGCTGACATCTACAAGTACTTGAACTTTGACCAGATGGAAAGCTACACAGACGCTGCTGCGAATGTAGACACCAAGAAAATTGCTGCTGCTCAGTTGACCTAAGTTAGGAAAAGCAAACGCAAGAGCAAATCTATGATTTGTTCGAGTGTTGAGCGATAAGCAAGATCAATTAAGGGCTGATTATTCAGCCCTTATTTTTATGTGTAAAATTTCAATCTAATAATGAATGACATTTAAAACAGCATAGATTGTGATATTTCAGCTTGCCTAGCTGATTTTAAAAATAGGGGCGTAAGCTATGAAATAAATTAGGATTTAACTTATTAAAACAATATAAATTTGCCTATCAATACCGTTCGTCATAAAATAATGTAAACTGCGTCACAAAATATAATGGATTAATGCTGGTATTCAATTTTAATTATAATTTTTGGTAAAAACTTTATTGAAATGAACTGCTTAGTTTTAATTTTAATGAAATTGGATATTTTTTAATAACTTACTATAATGATTGTAAAATTATGTAATTAAAATGTGTCATATTATTAATGCATTGACCAATTAAAAAAATTTTGCGTCTCTCTTTAAATATGAAACTGGGTTGTTTTTATGAATTTAATAGAAACAGTTTTTGACTTTAAAGCGCTTTCAATGCAGCAGCAATCGTATTTTTTTGAAAAAATTTATCAATTCGATCAAAAAATCTTTCCAAATTCGAGTTTAGAAGAATTTAAAGCCTTTGTTTATGACCCCGATGCAATCGCAGTCACGGTTATTCAATATCATGATCGAGATCAAGTGGTTGGGCAAAATGTTATTCCTTTTATTTTGATTCATTATAATGAACAGCCTATGCATGTGGTCAATTCACGAGCGGGTTTTTTGTCTGAATATCAAAAACAAAATTTGACGATTCCAAGTGCAGTCAAAGCCATGTTGAATCGACGCTTAAAAAATCCATTTATTCCATTGTGGTTTGTGATTAGCATTAATCAACCGAAGATTTATTCTTTGTTTGCTTCGCGTTCTAAAAGTTTTTTCCCAAGAGTCGGGAAAACTATGCCTAAGGAATATCATGAAGTTTTGCAGCTTATGGCGGCACGGTATCCTGAAATTCAAAAGCGCGGTGAAGGCGTATATGTGCATGAAACTCATTCTCCAGCACGAAGTTTTGAGCAACTGATGCATTTGAGAATTCCGCAAGATGTACATTCCAATTTCTTTTTGCAGCACGCGCCTGATTATTTTGATGGTTGGGGCATTATGTGTATTTGTAAATTAGACGGTAAAACTTTATCTGAAACGGCACTCAATTTAGCACTAAACAGAAAAGTGGATTAGGTGCTTATCACATCGAAAAACTGTAATCCTCTGTACGTATCCTGTTGACTCTATACTGCAGTAGATGATGAATTTGGGCAGTGATGGGGTGTAACCATCATCTTCACCAAAGTTTTATTGAGTGAAATAATGATCTTGATGTTTGCAGTTGCGACAAAATAAGGACACATAATTTTCTGCGTCATAATCGACAGTCAGTTCATCCGATCCGCAGTGCATACAGCGTTTAAGTGAATAAAATTTAAGTCGTGCTTCAATTTTTCGCCAAGAACGCCACACAGGTTGAAAGAAAATCCTTTCGTCATAACCCAAAAAGCGGAAGAATAAAATTTCGCTCATATAGCTGAAAGGCAAATTAGGCGGGCGTGGCAGGGTAGAGGTCTCCCATTTTTCAGCCACTGACCGTTCTCGGTATTGCTGCACAGTCTTTTTCAGTAAATTGGTATTAATAAAGTTTTCATTACGCGGTTTGAGTGCTTTTTGTTGGTATAAAAATTCCAAAGCAGTTTGCACCAAGTAATAAATTTGCCCAACCGCCAAGATATCTAAAAGTCGGTAGCAAAAGCTCTGAAAACTATGGTTGCCCGCAATTTGTATTCCCCAAGTCCGACAATAAAATTGCATAAACTGCACAATCTCTTGATACAGCAATAAATACAGCGCATCTTTGACTTCATCTGCTGTTTTGAACGGTGTGCCCATACTCAGATTTTCATAAAACCAATAACGTAATTGTTGTGCAATGCTGAATAAGCTTGGTTCAGAATAACCATCTAAACGGACATTGATATAATATTGCTGCGCATTTTCCGCAAAATCTTTGGCGATTAATATTTGCTCTTTTAGCAAATGTTTGATCATGCCGTGCTGGAAAAAATAGTTGGGGGTAATATTTAAATACTTGATTTTTTCCCAATCTATAAATTCTTCATGTGGAATATGTTCCTGTGCATGCTGATCTAAAATACTCAATAAAAATAATTTATCTATAAAACGCAGCTGATTTAATTCGCGTTCAGGTGCATCCTGTTTTTTGAATTTTTGTTGTTCTTGCAAGCGGGTTTCCGCCATGATTTTTTTGCGTTGTTGGGTACAGCTTGCGCAATGACAGTTTTGTTGTTGGCTATTTTGAAAGATGCGATGTTCACAATGACTACATTGGTGAAAATTTAATTCGTGCTCATATTGTTCTGCTTCTACCCAATACATAGATGCCTGACACAAAGGGCATAATGTGCTTTCATCTAATTGTTTTTGCAGAATTTGTAGCATTGTGAAATAGAAGCTCAAGTAAATCGTGATATGTCATTATACATGGCTTGTGTACTGAAAGGTGGAAGCTTCTGTGCTTTTGATCATCATCAAAATTAGCCTGTGTTGGTCGTATTTGAAGTGAAGTTGCATATCAAAATATTAAATTTACGCGTAATAGCAATACAGGTATTGATTTAAACAGTCTGCTTTTATGTTACTTGTACAGGATTAATCCAGATAGGATTGAAAAGCTTGGGTTGAGCGCCCATATAAATCAGCATTGTTGAATAAGACTGAAATAGATTGTGTGCAGACAGATGTTGAAAGTTGTCGTATGATCATTGCAACTTTACAAAAACAAGCGCATCGCCACAAAGAATGAGGACAAGATGAATATTGCAGCAAATCCTATGGTTGAAGCCAGCCAAACTATCTATTTAAAAGACTATCAAAAACCTTCATTCTTGGTAGATGCTGTAGAGCTAGATATTCAAGTCTATGCAGATTACACCCAAGTGGGTGCAACATTGAAAATGCAGCGTCAGACTGCAGGCGATTTGGTGTTATTGGGCCGTGATTTAGAATTGAAATCTATTATTTTGAATGGCACGGAATTATCGGAAAGTGACTATCAATTAGATAGTGATCAGCTTCGCATTGCAAATGCACCTGATCAAGTCACGTTAGAAACCATCGTGATCATTCATCCTGAAAGCAATACGCAACTTGAAGGCTTATATCAGGCAAGTTCTGATTTATTTGTTACCCAAAACGAGCCTGAAGGTTTCCGTAAAATTACCTTCTATCCTGACCGCCCAGACGTATTGTCGGTATTTACCACACGTGTTGAAGCCGATAAAAAATATCCTGTGTTATTGGCAAACGGCAACTTGTTAGAAACAGGTGAAGCAGGCGAAGGTCGTCATTATGCGATTTGGCAAGACCCGACCAAAAAGCCAAGCTATTTATTTGCTTGTGTGATTGGCGATTTGGCAGTCATGAAAGACCATTATGTGACATCTGAAGGGCGTAATGTTGCACTGGAAATTTATGCAGAAGAAAAAGACATTCCAAAATGCAAAATTGCTATGCAAGCGTTAAAACATTCGATGCGTTGGGATGAAGAACACTATGGTCTGCCGTATGATTTAGATAATTATATGATTGTGGCGACCAGTGCCTTCAATATGGGCGCAATGGAAAATAAAGGTCTGAATATTTTCAATACGTCATGTGTATTGGCCGATGAAGAATACACCACAGATGCCGCAATTATGCGCGTACAGTCCGTTATTGCGCATGAATATTTTCATAACTGGACAGGTAACCGTATTACTTGCCGCGATTGGTTCCAGTTGTGTTTAAAAGAAGGTTTAACGGTGTTCCGTGACCAATCTTTCTCTGAAGATTTACAGTCTGCCGCAGTACAGCGTATTGATGATGTGGCGGTGCTCAAAGCACATCAATTCCCCGAAGATTCTGGCCCGTTATCGCACCCGCCACGTCCAGATCATTTTGTAGAAATTAATAACTTCTATACCGCAACAGTCTATGAAAAAGGTGCGGAAATTAACCGCATGATGTCGACTTTACTCGGTAAAGAAAAATTCCGTAAAGGTAGTGATGAATATTTCCGTCGTCATGATGGACAAGCAGTCACGGTTGAAGATTGGGTCAATGCTTTAAGCGCAGGTTCAGGTGTTGATTTATCTAATTTCCTGACTTGGTACAATCAACCAGGCACACCAAAGCTTGAAGTGCAGGGCGAATACGATGCGGCTGCGCAGGTTTATCGTTTAAATTTAAAACAAAGTCTGAAAAGCAATGCCAAATATCCAAACTTAAAAGCATTGCCTATTCCTGTTGCATTGGCATTGTTCAATGCAGAAACAGGCGAGCAATATATTTTGCAGTCTGAAGCTTTGGTTGAAAACTCAGTAAAAGATGGTGTGTATTTGTTTGATCAGGCACAAGCAAGTATTGAATTTAGCGGTATAACTGCGCATCCCGTTGTTTCTTTATTGCGTAATTTTTCTGCACCTGTGAATTTAGAATTTAACTATTCTAATGATGAATTGGCATTTTTAATGCAGCACGAAACCAATGGCTTTAACCAGTGGCAGGCGACTCAGACTCTATTGGAACGTATTTTATTGGAAGAACATGCAGCAGATACTTATTTGCAAGCCATGAAAAATACAGTACCTGCTTTAATTGAAAAAGATCCTTTGTTGGCATCACGTATTTTTGATGTACCTTCTGAAGGCTATTTGGGCAGCCGTATTGATCAAAATTATCAACCTGAAAAAATTCAGCAACAACGCAATGCGCTGTTAGATACATTGGCGCGCGAACTTGGTGCATTCTGCAAAGAAACCTATTTAAGCCTTGATCCAGACATGCAGCAAGATTTCTCTCAGGCAATGGGTGTACGTGCTTTAAAGAATATCATGTTGGCGTTAATGGCACGTCAGGGCGATGCCGAAGCGTTTGAGCTGGCAAAGCAGCAATACCAAACAACTCGAAATATGTCTGAGCGTTTAGGGGCATTGCGTGTCTTGGTGTGGAATGATGCACCGCAAGCCAAAGCTGCTTTGGAAGATTTTTATACACGTTTTAAAGATGAAGCTTTAGCACTTGATCAATGGTTTATGGTTCAAGCTTCACATCCAAAAGCGACAGCTGAAACCATTCAGGCTTTAACTGCACATCCTGATTATGATTTGGGTACACCTAACCGTATTCGTTCAGTCAGTGGTGGTTTAAATAGCAACCCTGTGAATACATGGAGTTTTGGTGTTCAGCATTTTATTGACTTAGCCAAGTATTTAGATGAGAAAAACCCAATTGTAGGTTCGCGTTTATTGCAGGTGTTGTCGCGTTGGTACACTTTGGCAGAGCCACAACGTAACCAAGTGCAAGCAGCGTTGCTAAATTTGCAGTCTGTGGTGAAATCTAAAAACGTGGTTGAAACCCTAAATAGTATGTTAGAGGTTTAAGTTAAAAAACTAAAAGCCATTTCATCAATTCGTTGAAATGGCTTTTTTGTGGCTGGAATACATTAAAAATAATCTAGCTTAGTCACAGCGAATTTGATATTCATTTTTATAGTTGGTGTAAGTTTCATTTAATTCAGCAAGTAATTTTTTCTCGTTATATTGCCGATCTTCAGGTTTAGAATTTTTAAGTACAATTGGCATATATTCATGTTTGTAAATCTGCGTATATTCTTCACAAATAATATGTTTGCGCTCATCTGCAGAATAGTTATCTAAATCGCGAAGCAAGATTTCATTCATTTTGGTATTGATGAGATCGAGTTCATCAAACATGCTTGGGGCTTGATCTGACGGTTGGGATGGGGAACAGCCGAAAGTGATAAAGCTACATATCAGAACGTAAACCCACTGCTTCACATTGACCCCAATGATAAAAAATCAAATTTATATTATAGCCTTAAAAGCGTAAAATTTAAGTGAATAGTCAGTTTTATTGGCAGTGAAATCAATTGAATGACAGTGTGTCGATTTTGTGTATTTAGACAATATGGCTGACTTGGGAAATGCAGTTTTATGTGTTAGTTTTGATGAAAATGAATGTTTTTCTGCGCTGAATTTCTGCAGATGAGTATCTAAAAAATCACGAAAAATTGAGGCATGAAATGGCTAAACATTATGACTATTTGGTAATTGGGGCAGGAAGTGGTGGTATTGCTTCGGCCAATCGCGCGGCGCAATATGGTAAAAAATGTGCATTAATTGAAGTTGCAGATTTGGGCGGGACTTGTGTCAATGTGGGGTGTGTGCCTAAAAAAGTGATGTGGTATTCTGCGCAAATCGCCGATGCTATTCAAAAATACGGCCCAGATTATGGTTTTAATACTGAATTAAAATCGCATGATTGGAATACGTTAATTCAAAATCGTCAAGCTTATATTCAGCGTATCCATGCATCGTATCAATCAGGTTTAGCTAAAAACAATGTTGATGTGATTCAGGGCTTTGCTCGTTTT
This sequence comes from Acinetobacter sp. YH12211, assembly GCF_013418015.1. NCBI lineage: Bacteria > Pseudomonadati > Pseudomonadota > Gammaproteobacteria > Moraxellales > Moraxellaceae > Acinetobacter > Acinetobacter sp. YH12211. Next base: position 28,943 of record NZ_VPCW01000009.1, on the reverse strand, counting down.
GTAAATGAAAAAACAGTTGAAGTAAATCAGCAGCAATACACTGCAGATCACATTTTAATAGCCACAGGAACTGAGCCAACACGTCCAGATATTGAAGGGGCAGAGCTAGGAATTGATTCAAACGGTTTCTTTGAATTGCAACAATTACCAAAACGCACGGCAATTGTCGGTTCGGGTTATATTGCCGTAGAGTTAGCAGGTGTTTTAAATGGGTTGGGTTCAGAAGTTGGATTGTTTATTCGTAAACAATTGCCGCTGCGTAGTTTAGATCAATTTTTAGGTGAAACATTACTTGAATGTATGCGTGATGAACATATCCAAGTGCATACGCAAGCCATTCCAAAGAAAGTCACTCGCCAAGCGGATCAGTCTTTGTTATTACATCTTGAAGATGGTTCACAGCATGAGGTCGATTGTCTGATTTGGGCAGTTGGACGTAAACCAAATACACAAGCATTGAACTTGGCTGCTGCAAATGTGCAGATTGATGAAAAAGGATATATCGCAGTAGATCAATTCCAAAATACCAGCCAAGCAGGTATTTATGCGGTGGGCGATATTATTGGAAAAATTGAGCTGACACCCGTTGCTGTTGCCGCAGGACGTAAATTGTCTGAACGTTTATTCAATCACAAACCAAATGAATATTTAGATTATCAAAATGTTGCCACGGTGGTCTTTAGTCATCCGCCTATTGGTACGGTGGGTTTAAGTGAAGCGCAAGCCATTGAACAGTTTGGGCAAGATCAGGTCAAAGTCTATCAATCTTCTTTTACCTCAATGTACACGGCTGTAACTCAGCATCGTCAAGTGTCTAAAATGAAATTGGTCTGCGTTGGTGATGAACAGAAAGTCGTGGGCGTGCATGGTATTGGCTATGGCATGGATGAAATTTTGCAAGGTTTTGCAGTCGCGGTCAAAATGGGCGCGACCAAGCAAGATTTTGACAATACTGTCGCAATTCATCCAACTGCTGCAGAAGAATTTGTGACTATGCGCTAATGGAGTAGCGTAGTCGCACACAAAGAGTATGGGTTAAAAAAATCCATACTCTTTTTTATTTTTGAAATTTGTAGATAAAAAATCAGAAGATAAACGTCAGAAAGATAAAGTTTGTTATCGTTATTTAGTTAGCCTAATAAGAAACCCACCGAAGTGGGCTTGTGCGATCAAACACCATCCATTGTGTTTGGGGTAGATTATCTCACGAAAATGATTAAGGTTTGATTAAGAAATTTTTGTTTTATTAAGTTTATCTTTACAACTTTGTAGTCCATGCTGCAAAGACTTTAAATCTATGTTATAATATAACTTGTACAATAAAAATATCTCTATTCTCTCGTAGTTATTCATCATCATGCTGTGCTGCATTTATTTTCTATGCACTGCAAATTAAGTGTGATGAATGTTGTTGTATTAAAAACTATGCTCAAAATTTTAATTTGAGCTTGATTTGTAAGTTATAAATGAATTGGTGTAAATATTGAAAAAAATGCAAACAATGCTTGCGAAAGCAGTGAATGGTCGCGAAATTATGGTGTCTTTGGTGGCATCAAAGAAAAAGCAAAATACCCGTGATGGTTTTAAATGGGTCGAAGTCGGAAAACATGTGTTGTTGGAATGTGGTCAGGAAATTGAACTGAATTTAGATGGTCGCAGTTTTTATACCGATACGCATGAAATGTTCCGTTTACCGCATCGGGTTAATTAAGTTTTGGTCTGAAATGAATATTCAACCTAGCTAAACTGGATTGCATAATATGTAATTTAGAAAAGCTTTTAAAAGTTTTATCCAGAAAAATCCCGTTCATTGGCGAACGGGATTTTTTTATTTTATCTTTTACTGTGGCAGAGCACAGTTGGTAATGAATTAAACCTTAACAATCAAAACAGGAACAGGAGACTGAGTCAGTACGTTTTGGGCAACGCTACCGAGCATCATCTTTTTCACTCCAGTACGGCCATGCGAACCCATAATAATCAGGTCAGCACCAATTTCATTGGCAATTTGTACAATCCCTTCAGAGGCTGCAACACCGCGGATAATTTTGGTATCTACCGAAATACCTTCACGGCTAAAGGATTGCTGAATTTCAGCCAAACGATTTTGTGCATTTTGTTCAGCCTGCATGAAATAATCGGTAATTGCTGGTGCAACTTTGTAGAAGTCCACGCCTACAAAAGGATCAACTGCAATTACACTCATAATAGTAACAGGGCAATTTAGATCTTTTGCCAATGAAAGTGCTTGTTCGGCTGCAGCATAAGACATAGGTGACTCATCTACTGGAACAAGTAAGTGTTTATAAGTGGTCATGGCAAATCCTTATTAAAAATTTATGATGAAAATATGGCTTAAAATAGTGATTAAGCTTTAACTACAAGCACAGGTAATTCTGTATGACGTAATACGTCTGTGGCAAAGCTACCCAATAATAATTTTTGGAAACCTTTACGACCATGTGAACCCATCACAATCACATCGGCATTTAAGTCTTTCGCAGTTTTGATTACACCTTCAGCAGATACCAAACCCTCAACCACGCGAGTTTCTGCATTTACACCCACTGCTTTCGCAATTTCATCTGCTTCTTTTAATGCCTTTTGTGCATTGGCTGTCGCTTGCACAAAGTATTCTTTCATAATGGCAGATGAATAATTATAGTAAAAGTCAGAATCAGTAAATGGGTCTTCCGCAACAAGGCTAATTAAGGTGAGTTTACTGTTAAATACTTTGGCAATTTCAGCTGCATGTTTGACCGCTGAAAAAGAAATTTGTGAACCATCTACAGGGACTAAAATATTTTGGTACGACATGCGGGTAACTCCAGAAATTATGATTATTCGCCTTACACTTTATTGATAGCATATAGTCAATATAGGTTCAATTTAAAATCTGAAAAAAAGATTGATAATTCATTTAATTACTCGCCAAATTTGCTGAAAGAAAAGATAAGCTGAAGATGATGAATTTACTCAACTCAACGGCAAGGCTATACGATAAAATAAGCTGCTAAATTTGCAAAATAAACAGCCCCAAATGTTTTGAATAACTTGGGTTTGAATTGGGCGTATGAATCTTGAGGGAAATGTGGTTTGAAATTATTTTGGATGTTGCTGTGTTTTATATTGTTAAGTGCTTGTCAAACCACGCAGCAGAACAGTCGAATCATTGCTAGTGCATTTAATCTCACCACAGGTTTGCAGCAAAAAATCATGGATCGCTATGCACCCAAAAACATAAAAGTGCAGCATGATATTGTGTATGCAACGCAGCCCAATTTGAGTTTTGACTTGTATCAAGACAGTCAATTGCAAGATTTAGCTGCACGCCCGACAATTGTCTGGATTCATGGTGGTGGCTGGATTGCAGGTTCAAAAGCCCACGCACGTGGCTATTTTAAATTATTAGCCGCGCAGGGCTTTAATGTAATTGCCGTACAATATCAATTTGCCCCGCATGCAACTTATCCTACTCAGTTGCAACAAATTGATCAGGCTTTAAATTACATCACGCAACATGCAGAAAAATATCAGCTTAATCCACAACAATTATATTTAGCAGGCGATTCTGCAGGGGCCAATTTAGCTAGCCATTATGCCGCATTATTGAGTAATCCTGCATTTGCACAGCAGTCTAATTTACAGCCGACTATTCAGCACAAACAACTTAAAGGGCTGATTTTGCACTGCGGGATTTATGATCTAAAAGCGTTTGTTGAAACTGCGCCAGATGAAATGAATATCGTAGAGTGGGGTGTTTATAATTTGGTGCAGGCTTACACGGGAGATCGGAAACAGGACAGTGAATTTCTGAAGAATATTTCGCCTATTCAACATTTAACGGCAAACTATCCTGCGGTATTTATCAGTGGTGGTAACAAAGACTTTTTAACAGAAACTCAATCTATGCCGATGCTGCATGCTTTACAGCAACAGCAGATTCCTGTGACGACAGCATTTTATCCAGATACAAAAGCATGGTTAATTCACGAATATCAATTTTTTATGCACCAAAAAGAAAGCCAGCAAACTTTTGCTAAAACAGTAGAATTTATCCGAAGCACAGCAGACCCTAATGTATCGCGCATACAATAAATCAATACGATGCTTCAGAAAAAGTGTTTTTTAACTGCTTAAGTTATTTAGCTTTTGCTTTGTTTAAACTTTAAAACTGCCAAAACCACACAACCAAAAATCAGTCCCCAAAATGCAGAACCAATACCAAAAAACTGCACCCCAGAAGCACTAAATAAAAAGGTCAATAAAGCGGCTTCACGCTCTGCAACGTGCTGAAAGGCGAGGGCGATGTTGTGTCCAATAGTGCCAAGCAGTGCAATTCCTGCCAAAGCAGTAATAAAAACAGCTGGGAATGACATCAACAAACTGGTGAGCGTTGCAGCAAAGATCCCCATCAAGATATAAAACAAACCGCAGCTAATTCCCGCAATATAGCGCTTACTGGCATCGGGATGCGATTGATCATCTAAGCTAATAGCAGCACTGATGGATGCGATATTGACACTAAAACATCCAAATGGTGCAAAAATAGCTTGTGCTGTGCCTGTCCAACCAATTAAGTGACGTACATTTGGGTTAAAACCATAGCTTTTGATCATGGCAAGACCGGGCAAATATTGCGACGCCATATTAATGACAAACAAAGGCAGGGCTAAACCTAAAATAGCAGACCAACTTAATTCGGGTTGCATCCAAACTGGTTGTGCAATACTCCATTGCACACTGGGCATTTGAAATTGTAAGAAGATTGGGCATAACGCGACCCCAATCAATACAGTTAAAACAATGCTATAACGCGGGCTAAATCGTTTTGCCAATACATAGGCTGCCAATAAAGACAAAATAAATGCCCATGCTTCTTGCAGACTGGTAAATAGGGCAATTCCAAATTTAAGCAGCACACCTGCCAACATGGCGCTGGTTAAACTCTGTGGAATATAAGTCAGTACCTTTTCAAAAATACCCAAAAAGCCAAGAACTGCTGTGAGTACGCCACAAAACAAAAATGCGCCAATTGCTTCGTGTAAGCTATAACCGCTGCCCGTGGCGATAATCAGTGCCAAGCCTGCGGTAGACCATGAGGTCGCCACAGGATATTTAAATTTCCAAGATAAAATCAGCCCGCTTAGACCAATACCTAAACCCAACGCGCAAAACCAAGAGCTGATTTGCTCAGCACTTGCGCCTAAAATTTGTGCTGCCTGAATGACTAAAACCGCGGAAACACTAATACCGACCAAGAAGGTAATAAAACCTGCAAATACTGCAGGCACAGAGAAGTCATTTAAAAGTTTTTGCATGCTTTCTTAGACATACTTTCTATAATTTATGAACAGATCATACACATTTGAACAAATAGTCAAAAGTGTTTTTTATACTTTTTTTATAGCGTTGAGCTTGCCAGTCTAAAGCCAAAACCGCAGAACAAAATACCAATGCTTGCAACGCAAATGGCTGCAATTTTATAGCGTTGATTGAAATAACTGGCTAATTTGACTCCTGAAAAAATCAAGATAGATAAATAACCCATGCTAATGATTTGTAGGACGATGGCTAAAACAGCAAAGCTCAGCATCGGGTAGGTGTAATCAGGATTGACGAATTGCACAAAAAAAGACAAATAAAACAAAATTGCTTTTGGGTTAATAACGCTAATCATTAAAGCAGTTCGGTAGGGATGAACCCGTTCAGTTGTATTGCTCGTTGCTGTTGTAGAAAGATTGGCGTGCGAAGTTCTGGTTTGTGGAAACCATGTTTTATAGGCTGCAATCAGTAGTTTAATACCTAAATAGCCTAAGTAGAGCGCACCAACTACTTTTAATAAGGTGAATAGCCATGGAAAAGCATGCAATAATGAGGCTGCCCCTAAAATGGTGCACACAATTAAAATCAGATCACCCGTAAATACACCGAAAGCAGCTGCATAGCCTGTGCGTATCCCAAAGCGTGAAGCCACTGACATGACATAGAGTGAGTTTGGGCCAGGCAAGAGCACAATTAAGGTTGTGCCAATTATAAAAGTGCTGAGGTCACTAATACCAAACACGCAAACTCACCTAAATAAAAACCGATGTTGCAGTATAACAACATCGGTTTTGTGGCTTAGTAAAAATTTTGGAATTTTACTGGGATAGGTTAAAGCTTAAGCTTTAATCTCTGCATCTAAGCCGAAAGACTGGCGTAATAGGGTGGCAAGTTGCTCACGCGCTTTAATAAAGCCATCAATGCCGCCTTGTAACAATTGGAACGCCATCAAATCTGCCTCAAGTTGCGCTTTGAATTGTTCCTTTTCAATTGCTGCCAGTGGTTCAGCTTGAACTTGAATGCCATTGGTCGATAACGCTGCAGCGACTTCTCGTTCATCAGCTTCAAGTTCTGCCAATAAATTTGGTGCAACGGTCAATAAATCACAACCAGCTAAAGCCAAAACCTGATCAATACTACGGAAACTCGCGCCCATAATTTCAGTTTGTACTTGATGCTGTTTATAGAATTGATAAATTTTCTTCACCGAAAGTACACCCGGATCTTTTTCAATAGGGTAGTACATGACATTTTCAGCTTTTTTATACCAATCTAAAATACGACCCACAAATGGTGAAATCAACGTCACTTTGGCATCTGCACAAGCATGTGCCTGATGTAAACCAAACAATAAGGTTAAATTGGTGTGAATGCCTTCGGCTTCCAACACTTTCGCCGCTTGAATGCCTTCCCATGTCGATGCAATCTTAATCAAAATGCGGTCTGAATGAACACCATAAGCTTGGTACAGTGCTAAAAGTTCTTTGGCTTTGGCAATGGTTGCATCAGTGTCATAAGACAAAGAAGCATCTACCTCAGTCGAAACACGACCTTCAATCAGCTTTAAAATTTCTACACCAAATTTGACCGTTAAAATATCAATGCTGCGCTCAACCAATAGATCATTTGTATAACCTTCAGCTTTGGCTTGCTCAAATGCAGCTTCAATCAACGCTTTATTTTCAGGTTGATTGGCAGCCGCCGTAATGAGTGATGGGTTGGTGGTCGCATCCAAAGGACGAAACTTTTCAATCGCAGCCAAGTCACTACTATCTGCAACAATGGTGGTTAAGTTTTTTAATTGATTTAAGGCTGTCTGTGTCATTCGAGATCTAGTTCTTAGGTTATTGCTTATACATTCAGTTATATCACAAACAGCTTTTAACCCAAGTACCAAGTAAGAGGGTTTGTGGATTATTTACCAGTTTTTCTCAGATTTCGGACGTGATTAATCAAAAAATGAGCAGCAGCGCCCAATTGATGTTCTCGGCTCCAGACCAAATCGACAAAATATTCAAATTTTGGGGTGAAATCTAGCAGCTGTAAAATTTTTAATTCGTGTTGTAGTTCAGGATGTTCATTCAGCATTTCCAAGGGCAAGACACCCCAGCCTAAACCCTGCTTAATCATACTGCAGGCAGAATGATGATTATCGGTACGCCAATAGTGCTTAGAAAATAACAACTCGGGTTTAATCTGCCGATCACGGCTCGCCACTACAATTTGCCGATTTTGTAAAATCTGTTCAAAACTGACTTGATCAGATTCAGCCAGCGGTGAATGTCGGGCAGCGACAGGCACTAAAATTTCACGTTTTAATTCCACAAATTGTTCACTGCTTTGTAATTGTTCGCGTTCAAACATAAAGGCCAAGTCCGCTGCTTGAGTCATGAGTAAATGCAGTGCATCTTCTTGTGGCGCAGAGAAAATATTGATCTGCAATTCAGGAAATTGCTGTTCTAGTAACACAATATAATCTGTCCAGCGAGTGTGTAGTAATTCAGACACCACCACAATATTTAAGTGTGCTTCCAGCCCAGAACTGAGCGCAAAAGCATGTTGTTTCCATTGCTTCATTTCTATGAGCAGTTGTTTGCTTTTTTCGTAAAGACTCTGCGCTTGTGGGGTAGGCAAAGGTTCACGCCCAATCCGTTCAAACAGTTTTAGGTCTAAATCAATTTCTAAATTAGCAATGGACATACTAATTGCCGAAGGCACCTTGCCCAATTGGCGTGCAGCTGCAGAAAAAGAACCCGTTTCCATGACGGTGATAAAAATAATCAGCTGATCTTGATTGATATTCATGACAGAGGTTGGCTTTTATCTTTCAATATTATTGATGGATTCTAACTCGATTGGTCAATTAAATGAAAATAAAATAAGTGGGGAAGGATAAGTATTTGAGTAAGCAGATGTTGATTTCCAAAAGAAGATGGGTACATGCCCTGAGTTATGAAGTGATTTTATTGGTCATCATTGCTTTGGCATTAAGTTATGTGTTTGAAATGCCAATGCAAGTGACAGGTGGTCTAGGCATTGCGATGGCGGTGACATCGGTGCTGTGGAATATGTTGTTTAATCACTATTTTGAAAAGTTTGAAGCGCAACACCAGCTACACAGAACTTTTAAAATACGCGTTTTACACGCAATTGGTTTTGAAGGTGGCTTAATGCTCGCCACTATTCCCATGGTGGCGTATGCACTAGAAATATCCATGCTGCAGGCAATTTTGATTGATTTATTGATGACGCTCAGTATTTTGCTCTATACCTTTATTTTTCAATATTGTTATGACCATATCGAAGCGAAATTGGGTTATGCTCCGCAACATTCAGTCAGATAAAACGCTAGTGGCTAATTAAAAGTGAGCTGCTATAAATTAAGCGCTATAAAAAAGCCACCTGAGCGAATCAAGTGGCTTTTATTGCTATCTAAATTGGAACTAGGCAGAATTATTTTTCAATAATGGCTGTTACACCTTGACCGCCTGCTGCACAGATTGACACCAATACGCGACCTGAACCTTTTTGATTCAGAAGTTTCGCCGCAGTGGCAATAATACGTCCGCCTGTTGCTGCAAATGGGTGACCTGCTGCCAAAGATGAACCTTTAACGTTTAATTTGCTACGATCAATTGATCCTAAAGGTGCATCTAAACCTAAACGCTCTTTACAGAAGTTTGGATCTTCCCATGCTTTTAAGGTCGACAAGACTTGAGATGCAAACGCTTCGTGAATTTCGTAATAATCGAAGTCTTGTAATGTTAAACCAGCACGTTCAAGCATACGTGGAACAGCGTACGCAGGTGCCATCAACAAACCTTCTTTTTTGCCTACAAAATCAACTGCTGCAGTTTCTTGGAAAGTCAAATATGCCAAGACTTCGTGACCATTGGCTTTTGCCCATTCTTCAGAGGCAAGTAATACGCAAGATGCACCATCGGTTAGTGGAGTCGAGTTACCCGCCGTCATAGTGCGCGCGTCGCCTTTACCAAAAGCAGGTTTTAACTTCGCTAGTTTTTCTACAGTAGAATCTGCACGTAAGTTATTGTCACGTTCTAAACCTAAGAATGGCGTGATGAGATCATCAAAGAAACCTTCGTCATAGGCAGCTGCCATTTTTTGGTGAGATGAAGCTGCTAACTCATCCTGCGCTTCACGAGAGATGCCCCATTCCAACGTAGTAATGGCTTGGTGGTCGCCCATTGATAAACCTGTGCGTGGTTCACCGTTACGTGGCGCATCCATTAAATCTTTAATGTTGATTTTGGTTAATGCTTTTAAGCGGTCTTTACCTGTTTTTGCAATGTTCAATTCAAGCAATGCTTTACGCAAACCATCGCCAAATGCGATTGGCGCGTCAGAAGTCGTATCTACACCGCCTGCAACACCAACCTCGATTTGACCCAGTGCAATTTTATTCGCAACTAAAAAAGCAGCCTGCAAGCCAGTACCACATGCTTGTTGTATATCGTAAGCAGGTGTTTCAGGAGCAAGGGCAGTATTGAGTACGCACTCACGAGTCATGTTAAAGTCACGGCTGTGTTTGAGCACTGCACCTGCAACAACTTCACCCAAACGCTGACCTTGTAAGTTGAATCGTTCAACAAGACCATTTAATGCTGCTGTAAACATATCTGTATTAGATGCAGTAAAGTAAGCGCCATTAGAACGTGCGAATGGAATACGGTTACCACCGATAATAGCAACGCGGCGAACAGTGTTTTGGCTCATAATTTTATCCTGTTGAACAGAGGTATTGGTATTAGATGGTGCTTTTGTTTGCGTTGAAGCAGTTGTTTTAGCACGGCTAGTCGTGCGGGTACGTGTAGTTTTTGTCGTACTCGTGTTGGAACGGGTTGCAGTGTTGCTACTTTTGCTTGTACGTTTAGCAGTTGATGTATTTGACACAGAATCCGTTGCAGAATTTTCCACTGCTGGATTTTCTTGAGTTGTTTTGCTCATAAGGCTTTTCCAAGCATGTTAAGGGTCTACTTGATGCGTACATTAGCACAATAGTATGACAGCTGAATTGACTACAATGACATTGCAGAATGCATTCAGGTCAAGACATCTGATAATTAACTCAAGTATGATTTAGCACAAACGGGTAACGCTATTGAAATGTGGGCATTTGGCATCATATTGATGTTAAAAGATATCGTGTAATCCATCAAAAAATGAATTTATGAGAGATAATAATCATGACTGATCAATACCAAACATTTGCAAAATCTCCTATTGGTAAATTTGTCATTAAAAATTTGGGTTTACCATCCCCAACTTTTTTAGATCGTTTCGAGTCTGCAACACCAGTGGTAAAAGGTGCAGTACTTTTAGGTGCAGCCCCTGCAAGTGATTTATCTGCTGAAATTGCACAGGTTTTAGCCAATGTACATGCCAATAGTTATGCAGGCAACAATGCAGAATTGCAACAAGCTGCGGCAAAAGTAGGTTTAAATTTAGGTGCGTTCAATTCGGGCGATAAAGAATCTAAATTTAAAGTGGTGGTGTTTGATGCTTCAGGTATTGAAAACTCAGAACAATTAAAAGCGCTTTATGATTTCTTTAACCCAATCGCACGTCAAATTCAGGCTTCTGGTCGCGTGGTGGTGATTGGTACTACACCAGAAACTGCAGGCAGTGTAAAAAAAGCCATTGCACAACGCGCTTTGGAAGGTTTTGTAAAATCGGTAGGCAAAGAATTTAAAAAAGGCATTGCGGCTAACTTAATTTATGTCGATCAAGGTGCTGCAGCAAACTTAGAATCTACGTTACGTTTTGCCATTTCACCACGTTCAGCTTATGTGTCAGGTCAGGTGATCCGTGTCTCGAATGCTGCAACTGTAGAGGTAGATTGGGCAAAACCATTGGCAGGTAAAACTGCTGTAGTGACAGGTGCAAGCCGTGGTATTGGTGAAGCGATTGCGCATGTGTTGGCACGTGATGGTGCACACGTTATTTGCCTAGACGTTCCACAACAACAAGCAGATTTAGACCGTGTTGCTGCTGAAATTGGTGGTTCAACGCTAGCAATTGACATTACTGCTGCAGATGCAGGCGAGCAAATTAAAACAGCTGCCGCTGCGCAAGGTGGTTTGGATATTATTGTGCATAATGCGGGGATTACCCGTGACAAAACTTTGGCAAATATGAAACCAGAGCTTTGGGATTTAGTCATTAACATCAACTTGTCTGCAATTGAGCGTGTGAACGATTACTTATTGGCAAATGATGGTTTAAATGCCAATGGTCGTATCGTTTGCGTATCTTCAATTTCAGGTATTGCAGGCAACTTGGGTCAAACCAACTATGCAGCATCTAAAGCTGGCGTGATTGGTGTCGTGAAATTTACCGCACCTGTTTTAAACAACGGGATCACGATTAATGCCGTTGCACCTGGCTTTATTGAAACGCAAATGACTGCTGCAATTCCTTTTGCCATTCGTGAAGCAGGTCGTCGTATGAACTCTATGAGTCAGGGTGGTTTACCTGTAGACGTTGCAGAAACCATTGCTTACTTTGCTTCATCGGCATCGACAGGTATTAATGGTAACGTGGTACGTGTTTGTGGTCAAAGCTTGTTAGGGGCTTAACACCTTCAAAGTTCTCTCCCTTGGGGAGAGGATTTAGGAGAGGGAGATAAGGGGATAGATTATTAACCCTTCTCTCTAGCTTTCTCCCAGCGGGAGAAAGAACTCCATTAAATAAATTAGAAAAACTTCTCAAAGGTTCAGTATGAATACTCGCCATTTTAGTCAACTTCCAAAACCCTATTTAGCCTATCCAAAAGTGATTCAGGGCTTAATTTTTAAAAAGCCAAAAGGTGAAAAAGTTCTGCCGCAAGTTGAATATGTGGTGGATTCATTCAAGGTCGATCAAAAGCACTTAAAAGCCTATAATGCAGTGACAGGTTTTAAAAATAACGGCTATATTCCTGCAATTTATTTGGCTGTATTGTCACAAAGTCTGCAAATGCACATGATGACCCAAGAAGCATTTCCATTTGCAATTTTGGGCTTGGTGCATATTCGCAACCAAGTCAAACAAAGCCGTAAAGTTGGATTGAATGAACAACTGACCTTGTCGTGTAAATTTGGTGAATTGCAACCACATGATAAAGGCGTACAGTTTGATTTTATTACCACCGTTAAAGTAGGCAATGAGGTGGTGATGGAAGGTTTGACCACGTATTTAGCACGTCAAAAAACCACCACTAAAGCTGCTGCAAAGCCTGCAGAAAGCAAAGCGCTAAACTATGCCGTTCAAGCTGAATGGGATATTTCTGAAAATACAGGTCGCCGTTATGCTTTAACGTCTGGCGATTTTAACTTAATTCATATCCACGCGATTACTGCAAAAGCATTTGGCTTTAAACAAGCGATTGCGCACGGCATGTGGAGCAAAGCCAAAGCCTTATCGAGTTTGACTTTGCCAGATGCCTATGAAGCCGATGTCTGGTTTAAGTTACCTATGTATTTGCCATCTAAAGTTGAGTTTTTAACTGCAACGGACGCTAAAAATACAGATTTTTTAATTCGTAACAGTAAAAACCAAAAACCGCATGTGACAGGTGTTGTCACCGCGCTTTAATTCAGTGATCGAAAGCCCAGATTATTTAAATTTGGGCTTTTTATTTGCGCTAAACTTTTATTAACAAGAAAAACGAGATAAACAGGACGATGCAACATTTAAAGGATTATATTTTTGCTGAAACTGAAAATTATCGTGGATGGGTTGCGCCTGAATTTCATGATTTAGCGATGCAATTTAGCCGTTTGCAAAATGCACGTAGCCAACAGGGCGGGGCTGCTTTAGCGGTGTACTTTCAAGGTCAGAAAGTCGTCGATATTTACACAGGCAAAAAGTCGCCAGATGAAGACTGGCAAGCCGATACCTTATCTGTATGTTATTCCACAGGCAAAGGTGTATTAGCGACACTGGCACATATTTTGGTCAGTCAAGGACTGGTCGATTACGATACTCCCATTTATATATACTGGCCTGAATTCGCCCAAAATGGCAAAGCATTGATGACCTTAAGGCATGTGCTGAGTCATCAAAGTGGTTTATATGACATCCGTAATATCATTGCCGATGCGACTGAAATGGCAGATTGGTCGCACATGCTGGATGTGTTGGCTCAAGCCAAGCCACGTTTTGATGTAGCAAGTGAGGCAGCGTATCAACCTTTAACTTTTGGCTGGCTGGTCGGTGGGATTTTAGAAAAAGCTACAGGTCAAAAATTGGCTGAATTGATGCAGCAATACTTGGTTGAATCTTTGGCTTTGGATGGGGCGTATTTTGGTGTGCCTGCGTCTGAGCTTTCCCGTGTCGCACGACCATTTAAAACTGCTGTGACATCAGCGCAAACAGATGCATCATCTACAAATAAACAGACAGCTAAAGTTAAAAACCAAGCTAAATCGAGCAAACGTCCTGTATCAATATTCGATAAAGTCATTGCATGGAGTGGGCAAAATCCGCAAGACTTTCAGGATGGCATGATTCCCAAAGGCATGAAAAATTTTAGTTTTTTTAGTGATACAGGCTTACAAGCCGTGATTCCTGCTGCCAATGGTGTATTTACTGCACAAAGTTTGGCACGTATTTATGCCATGTTGGCGCAGGGTGGATCATGGCAAGGTCAGCAATTGATTCAGCCTGAAGTTTTTCAGAAATTGAGCCAAGTGCAATATGTGCAGCGTGATCGGGTTATGCCTATCCCGATGCATTGGCGATTGGGCTATCACCGCGTATTAAGTTTGGGTAAGCGCTCTCACGGTTTTGGACACATGGGTTTTAATGGTTCAGGCGCGTGGTGTGATCCTGACCGTCAACTCAGTTTTGCCTATACCCATAATTTTGCTGCAGGTTCTTTAATTGGTGATTATCGACTTTGGGGACTGAGTCAGGAAGCCATTCGCTGTGCAGATCGGCAATTGCAAGGGCGTAAAGGCTGGTTTTAGGCGTGATTGTACGTTCACTCTTTGCCAAAAAAACAGTATGCTTAGACCTGTAAAAAGGAGCATTCATGTATCAGGTACTTGCGCGTAAATATCGTCCTCGTAATTTTAATGAATTGGTGGGACAAAACCATGTATCACGGGCATTGACCAGTGCTTTGGAACGTGGGCGTTTGCACCATGCTTATCTTTTTACGGGAACACGTGGTGTAGGTAAAACTACCATTGCGCGTATTTTGGCCAAATGCCTGAACTGTGAAACAGGCGTGACATCTACCCCATGTGAAGTGTGTCCGACCTGTACTGCGGTCAATGAAGGTCGTTTTATTGATTTAATCGAAATTGATGCGGCGTCACGTACTAAGGTTGAAGACACACGTGAGTTGCTCGATAACGTACCTTATGCACCGACTCAGGGACGTTTTAAGGTTTATCTGATTGACGAAGTGCACATGCTGTCTACGCATTCGTTCAATGCTTTGCTAAAAACTTTGGAAGAACCGCCTGAGCATGTGAAGTTTCTGTTTGCGACCACAGACCCACAAAAACTCCCTATTACTGTGATTTCGCGCTGTTTGCAATTTACTTTGCGTCCATTGCAGGTCGATGAAATTACCAGTCATTTAAAGGATATTTTAGCCAAAGAACAGATTGTTGCAGAGCAAGATGCAATTTGGCAGATTGCTGAATCTGCGCAAGGTTCTTTGCGTGATGCGATGTCTTTGACAGACCAAGCCATTGCTTATGGTCAGGGTGAAATTCATCATCAAGATGTCAAAGACATGCTGGGCTTGATTGATCGCACCATTATCTATGATTTGATTTTAGCGATTCATCAAAACCAACAGCAGCGTGTGAGTCAGTTGTTATTACAATTTAGACAGCAAGCTTTAGATGTGTCTTTGGTGTTGGATCAGTTAATTTCGACACTGCATGAATTGGCAATCATGCAATATCTGCCAGATTTAAACCTAAAATACAGTGCTGAAATTAATCAAAAAATTCAGCAGCTTGCGGGTCTGATCTCTGCACAAGATTTACAGTTGTATTATCAAATTGCTTGTAAAGGACGCGCCGATTTACAAATTGCCGTAACCCAAGAACAAGGCTTTGAAATGTGTGTACTGCGTTTACTGGCATTTCGACCTTTGCAAGCCAATGAAGTGTTGGTTGCTGCGCCACAAAATACTGCACAAACAGCGGCTTCCCAGCCAGTTGCTCAAATGGAGCAAACTCCACAAGCTGTGGCAACTCAAAATACAGCACAAGCGGAACAGCATGTAACTGAATTAGATGCGGTTGCAACACCTGATCTTGATGGATTTGACTATGAGGATGACGATTATTCAGATCACACCACGACACAAACCAGTGTTGCAGAACCTTCTTCAGATGATTTTTTAGATGAGGATGAGCCTGAAGCTTTAACACATCAAGATCAACAGTCGATTCAAGCGCAACAACCGACTCCGCAAGCGCTACACTCAACAGCTGCGATTTCACCAGAATCTATGTCAGAACCTGCAGTGAATGAAGAAACTGCAATACAGGCTGAGGATAAGCAATCTGAATCTATCGTGTTTGATCCAAATGCAGATGCACAATTGTTTGGTTTAGATGAAGATGCCTCATCGGTAAGCACTACATCTGATGTGCAAAGTCATGATGATTTTTTACTGGAAAGTTTTGATGCCGTTGCACCGTTAGGTGATCTTGCTGCATCAGCCGAAACATCGCTAGTTTCATCTACACTACAATCGAATAATGCTTCACCGTCAATTACACAAAATGTAAGTAATGCAGAAACCGCTTTATTTGATTTAGCAGCGACTGAAGTCGAACCGAATGTTGCCAGTGCGACAGCACAACCGCAGCAAACCATAGCATCTAATGCCGATGATCAATTAATGCCGCAGGATATTCTGCGTTTACAGCCGCAAGTTTTAGAAGGTGAGTGGACTTTAGACAAGTGGGAATATTGGTTTAGACACAGCGAGTTGTCACCTGCCGTGCAAGAATTGGCGCAGCATGGCGTAATGACGGGGCAGATTAATGCTGAATCGGTTTTTCATATTCCTGAGCAATATCAGCAGTTATTGACTCAACTGCAACATGCTTTAGAAAGTGCTTTAAAAGAACAGTGGAGTAAAACTCTGTTTAAAGTGCAATATGAAAATGTGGATGACACGACACCGTACATTTTGCAGCAACAGCGCAAACAACGCGCTTATCAACGGGCTGAAAATTTATTGCATCAAGAACCGATTGTGAAAGATATTTTGCAAAACTTTGATGGCGAATTACATAACATTCAGTTGAAATAACCTGTTGTTAGCTTTTGTTTGCAGAATTTTAAGGCTGGGTCAAACCAGCCTTATTTTTTGCTAAGCGCAAGCTGAATCTGTGCTTTTATATGGCTGTAATGCTTCGCGGATGGAGTCAGGAATCGGGCAGTTTTGGCGTGTAATTCGATCTACAAATACATGCACCACTTGTCCTTGTGCAGCGGCAAGATTTTGATTGTTTTTAAAAATTGCCAAATCATAAATTAAGGATGAGTTTCCAATTTTTTGAATAGCAACACCTACTTCAATCATTTCAGGATAGGACAATTCCTGCAAAAAATGACAGGTGGAATTGACCACTAAACCAATACAGGGTGATCGTTTGGGTTCAAAGCCTGCTTTTTGCATCAGTAGGGCATTGGCTGCGCTGTCAAAATAGCTGTAATAAGTGACATTATTGACATGTCCATACATATCGTTGTCTGCCCAGCGAGTTTGGATGGGAAAGAAAAAAGCGTATTGCTCACGGGTTTTGGTGTCAGGTTTCACAAGTTTACCTATATTTTTATCAATGTGGTGTCATGCTTTAATGGGTGGAAATCATCCCAAATAAATCTATAAAGTTAAATACAGAACGTTAAGCGTAAATGTTAGGCATAAATGGCTTGGTAAATTTGTAAAGCATCCTGCATTTGCATTGCTCTCGGGTTGTTTTGTAATAAACGACTTTGCTGCATCGCATCTTCTGCCAATTGTGGCAGTATGTTTTCTGCAATGCCTAATGCATTGAGTTTTAACAACAAACCACTTTGATCTAAATGATTTTGTAAATGATCAATAAATAAATCACATAATCCATCTGTGCAGCCTTTGCTACGAGGGTCTAACCAACACATTAGTTCTGCATAGTATTGTTTTGCAGCAGGCGCATTAAACTTTAAAACTTCAGTCAGTACCAATGCATTGCTATGACCATGTGAAATATGGAAATGCCCGCCTAAAGGATAGGCAAGTGCATGCACCGCAGCCACAGGAGCATTGGCAAAGGCTTGTCCTGCCAGCATTGAACCAAACAGCATATTTTGCCGTGCTTGCATATTGCTGCCATCTTCAAGCACTAATTTTAAGTTTTGATCAAGTAAACGCAGCGCATGTTTTGCCAGAAAATCTGAATACGCATTTTTTTTGATTTTAGAAGTATAGGCTTCAATGGCATGTACCATCGCATCTATACCTGTGGCTGCGGTAATCTGTGCAGGTAGATGACGGGTAAAATTGGCATCTAAAATGGCAACATCGGCATATAAAATAGGAGAAACAATGCCTGTTTTACTGGTTGCACCTGTGGTGACAATGGAAATAGGTGTGACTTCTGAACCTGTACCTGCCGTTGTGGGAACTAAAATGAGTGGTAAACGTGGTGCTTTCGCATTGCCAACACCGTACAAGTCCGACAGTTGTTGAGTTTGTTCGGAATGACTCAGCACGGCAATAATTTTGGCGACATCCATCGCACTACCCCCACCAAAACCTAATACAACATCAATATTTTGCTGTTTGGCAAAATCAACTGCTTCTAACACAATCTGTTCTGCGG
This sequence comes from Acinetobacter sp. YH12211, assembly GCF_013418015.1. NCBI lineage: Bacteria > Pseudomonadati > Pseudomonadota > Gammaproteobacteria > Moraxellales > Moraxellaceae > Acinetobacter > Acinetobacter sp. YH12211. The sequence continues at coordinate 10,770 of NZ_VPCW01000009.1, read as the reverse complement.
GGTCGGCTTGCACATTCGAGTAAATGGCATAGTCCAGTTGCAGTTGCTTTAAAATTTCTAAAATAGGTTGATGTAATTGTTGTTGTAAAATGCCAGCATCGGTGACCAATAACAAACGCTTATAATTTTTTTCGGTTAAAACCGTTTTTAGTTCAGAAATTGAACCCAATCCAGAAATAATGTTGCCAACTGTTTGAAATTGAAAATGCTGCATCGTCTTTATTCCTAATTTTTATACTTAATTCAACATTATTGTAGGGTCGCGATATAGGATTCATATCATAAATAACTTAACATAAGACTCTTAAAAATAAAGTAGCTTTGAGGTTGTTTATGTCATCCAAAACGCCATATAAGGTGTTATGTGTTTGTTTGGGAAATATTTGCCGCTCTCCAACGGCAGAAATTGTACTTCGACATTTTTGTGATGAACAACAACTCAATGTGTTGGTAGATTCTGCTGGAACCAGTAATTATCATCCAGGCAAAGCCCCAGATTTACGCAGCCAAAAACATGCGTTCAAACGTGGTTATGACTTATCTACATTGCGCGCGCGTCAGTTACGTATACAAGACTTTGTCGAGTTTGATTTGATTTTGGCGATGGATTTTGAAAACTTAAGCAATATTCAATCTTTAATGCGCCGTGCTGAAGCTGAACTGGGCAGTTTGCGCGCTGAAATAGCCTTAATGAGCGAACACGATCCGCATTATACGCAGCAAGAATTACCCGATCCATATTATGGCGAAGCCGATGGTTTTGAGCGGGTGCTCGATCAATGCGAGTCGAGTAGTCGCGCATGGGTGAAAGTTTTACAACAACAATTTGAATTGAAGGTTTAAGTCATGCACATTCACTACAACATGCAACTCAAACCTTTCAATACGCTCAATTTAGATGCAACTGCGTCGCATTATGTCAAAATTGAAAATATTCAAGATGTACAGGATGCTTTGGCATTTGCCCAGAAAGAACAATTAAATGTGCTGATTTTATCGGGTGGTAGCAATATGTTATTGCCTGAACATATTCATGCCTTGGTCATGCACATGGATATTCAGGGCATCGAAAAATGCGCTGAAGATGATGCAAGTGTCACCCTAAAAGTTGGGGCAGGACAAGTCTGGCATGAGTTTGTGTTGTGGAGTACGGAACAAAAGTTATATGGTCTGCAAAATCTGGCTTTAATTCCAGGTTTGGTCGGCGCTTCACCTGTGCAAAATATTGGTGCTTATGGCGTTGAAGTCGGTGAGTTTATTGAATCTGTGCAGGTCTATGATCGTGAATGCCAACAATTCAGCTCAATTGTTGCTGCAGATTGTCAGTTTGCCTATCGACACAGTATTTTTAAAGATCATCCCAACCGTTACATCATTACCCATGTGACTTTTAAACTGTTAAAACAGGCTGCGTTAAAATTAAATTATGGCGACTTAAAAGCTGCTGTAGGCGATGAGCAAACTGCTGAAAATCTGCAGCAACAAGTCATTCAAATTCGCCAAAGTAAGCTGCCTAATCCTGCAGAATATCCAAATGTAGGTAGTTTCTTTAAAAATCCTGTGATTTCGACTCAGCAATTTGACCAAATTGCAGCACAATTTCCAAATTTACCCCATTACCCACAGCCGAATGCGCAAGTTAAAATTGCAGCAGGCTGGTTGATTGATCAAGCTGGCTGGAAGGGAAAACAACTGGGTGTGGTGGGTATGTTTCATAAACAAGCGTTGGTTTTAGTCAATTATGCCGATGCCACTTTGGCAGATGTGCAACACACCTATCGTGCTGTGCAGCAAGATGTTTTGAGTCGTTTTGGTATTTCACTAGAACCTGAACCTGTGTTATTTGATGAAACAGGTTTGATTCGTGCACATCAACCGGTAGGTTAAGTGAAGATGAAACAGAATCATTGGATGCTCAGATTGGTACAAATTGCTGCCGTGCTATTTGTATTGTTTGCAGCGTTCATGATTTTTATCTATTCACCTTTTTATTCTACTTTGGTGGTCAAAACGCTGAACACTTTGGTACCTGTAGAAGTGAATCAAGTGGCAGCAAAAAGTCAGCAAATGGCGGCTTTTAGTGATCAAGACAGCTTGGAACCCGGTTCAGATTTATGGATTGCCCGACAAGCTTATTTGAAGCTGATGGAGCAAGAGATTCAATCTGAAAATTCGAAAAATTTAACTTTAATTCAGGCTCGTTATAAAGCCTTACAAGCGCTTATTTTAGAAGAACAAACGCAAAAAAAATTAGCATCTGAGCAAGAGTTGCCGCAAGTCCCATTGTTGGTGTCTAATGCAGCTTCTGAAGCAGTTGTAGAAGACCCATCCGAAAATGTAAAAGCCTTGCTCAATTTGGATAGTCATGAAAATCAGGTACTCATGGAACAATACTTGGAGTTTTTAAGCACTCATAAAATTGCCGAAACCGAAAGTGAGCCTGTAGATGAAGAAATCTTTAAAGATATTGCTTTAATTCAGCAACAAAATATTCCAAAAATACCTGCAAACTCTAAACCTTATGCGATTGTGGTTTTAGGTGGTGGCTTAACTTTAGATGATAATGGCAAAGATATTGTGGTCAATGACTACACACGTTTACGTTTAGAAACGACCCTAGCGGTGGTAAAACAATATCAATTGCCGATTGTACTGAGTGGTGTAGAAGCACCTTATATGCAGCGTTGGTTAAAAAAATATGATGTCGAAGCAAAATTATTAGAAGATCGCAGCATGAATACTTGTGAAAATTCACGTTTTAGTTCTTTATTATTACAAAAAAAAGGGGGGGCGCCGACAGTGATTTTGATTACAGACCGTTATCACATGCCACGCACCCGCCGTTTATTTGCTTTAAATGGAATTGAAACGATTCCTGTCGAAGCTCCAATGCCGACTCAACTGACCGCATGGCGTCCAAGTGAACAAAACTATGATCACAGCCGCCGTGCCAATTATGAAATGCTTGCCGCCATTCGGGATGTCTTGATTGGTTCTAGCGCATGTCGCGAGGTGCCATAATGCCTGATATTCCATTTTTAAACCCAAGCGTGTTGAAGCAATTAGATTTGCCAGTGCCGAGTAGGGAAACCACACCACAAATTCTACAACCTTTAAATTTGAATCGTGGTTTTGAACCGAGTGTTGAGTTACAAGCCTATCGACAGCTTTATGGTTTTCATTTGTTGGACTGTGAACATTGGCAAGGCTATGTGCAAATGCCGTTGTTTAAATTGCATGTGCAAATTTTTCAACCCGATTTAAGCAAAACCAAATTTGATCAGGTGCAGGGCACGGTATTTCTACTGCATGGCTATTTGGAACATAGCGGGATTTATCAACCTATCGTCAAAGAATTATTAGAGCAGGGCTTTAGTGTTTTGACTTATGATTTGCCCGGACATGGATTGAGTGATGGTTATCCTGCCAACATCAAAAATTTTGATCATTATCAGCAAGTATTACATGCGGTTTATCAATATGTAAAAAATGCCGATCAATTGCCAAAACCGTGGTTGGGCATTGGGCAAAGTACAGGTGGTGCAATTTGGATGCATCACTTGTTGGAATTTGCTCAGCGCCGTGAAAATCCATTTGTAGAGCGTGTGTTGTTGTTATCGCCTTTGATTCGTCCTGCAAAATCGGCATGGTGGCATAACTCTGTTGGTTTGGGCATTATCCGTCGGATTAAGCGTGAAGTGCCGCGACATTTCCGACGCAATAATCATAATCCTGAATTTTTACGCTTTGTGCGTTTAAAAGACCCGCTGCAACCTAGAATGATGGGCATGGATTGGATTTTAGCCATGTCTAAATGGATGTTGGAGATGGAAGAACGTCCAGCTTGCCGTATTCCTGTTTGGTTGGCACAAGGGGCGCAAGATCAAACCGTAGATTGGCGCTACAACATTGAGTTTATTCGGCGTAAATTCCGCCTGCAAACCTTACTCATGTTAGAAGAAGGCTCGCATCAATTAATCAATGAACGTGCGGATATTCGTGCGGCTTTAACAGGGCTGATTCCTGCATTTTTACATGCACATAGCTCTAAGACTTATTATTAATTTATCAACCATCTTTTAAATACGGCTCTACATTTGCTTTGATGCTGTTCTCGGCATCAAAGCATATTTATGCTGCGCTGCTCATTAAAATGTGAAGCGATTTCTAAAATAAAATAGTACTTCACATTTATTTTTTATTTCATGCTCGAGTTTCATGTTTCAGTGCTATGCTCATGTTTATAAAATAAGCTAAATTTGAAAAACTCCTTAATTCTAGGGATAGTGTTTACATCAAAACGATTGATATATTTACAAACATAATCAAGGGGATGAATGATGGCAGAAATGGAAGCGATATTACCCGTACCGGTTTTAATTGTTGAAGATGAGCCTATTATTCAGTCACGTCTTAGAAAAATTTTGCATGATATTGGCTATCAAGATGACATGCTATTTTTCGTGAGTCATCTTAAAGCTGCAATGACGTGTATAGAAGATCATCCGATTGCTTTAGCTTTAGTCGATTTAGGCTTGCCCGATGGCAATGGTAAAGAACTAATCGAGCAATTACATTTTAGAGATCCAAGCGCATTAATTTTGGTGATTTCTGCATGGAGCACCCAAGACAGCTTATTTTCTGCAATTCAAGCAGGTGCAACAGGCTATGTGCTTAAAGAACGTGATGATGCTGAAATTATTATCGCAATACGCAGCATTTTAAGAGGTGGTGCACCGATAGACCCATTTATCGCCCGTGAAATTTTATCGCAAATTTCACATCAAAAAGTACCCGTGCTGACCGAAGATTTATCAGATCGCGCCGATGCTCAAGCATTCAACTCACATTATGAACAGCTCACCAATCGTGAATTAGAAATTTTAAATCTGGTGGCGCAGGGCTTAAGTAACCGTGAAATTGCTGAGCAATTATTTGTGTCGCGTTATACCGTTGAAAGTCATATTAAACATATCTATCGGAAGTTGTCGGTCACTAAACGCACTAAGGCTGTCAGTACCGCTAGAACTTTAGGTCTTTTATGATTCAAAGGCTTTGGCAGTGTGGTTTGGGCGTGTTGTTATTGTTCTGTGCGTGGCAAAGCTATGCGCAGCAAGTGGTGTACCCAATTAATCAGTACTGCAATGTGCATGTACTTTCAATCAGCTCTGCCAAAACAGCATCACATAATAAAAAACCTGAAACGGGTTGGGAAAATGTTCAACTGCCCGACGTTTGGGATGATCGCTGGAAAAATTATAATGGTGGGGCGTGGTACAAAATAGAGTGGGAGTGGTTTTGTGAGCGTGATCATCGTTTAAATCAACCCATCGTTTTTGCACTGAATTTTTTAAATAGTGCAGGGGCAGTTTATCTGAATCAAGATTTACTTTGGGCAAGTCAACATTTAGAAGAGCCTTTGTCAAAAAACTGGAATATGCCACGTTACTGGATTTTACCTATTTCAGGCTTAAAACAAGGTAAAAATCAAATATTGGTCTATGTAAATGGATATGCATTTCAAAATGCGGGTATAGGAAAAATAAGTTTTAATAATGTGCATAACAATATTGAACAGCACCAGCAAAGTATATGGAATAAACGTACTTTATTTGAAATTAATGCGATTTTATCTGCCACTTTAGGCATTTTATGTTTGGTTATTTGGCTGTTTTTACGCCGTGATCAGAGTTTTGGTTGGTTCGCGTTGAGTTGCATGTTCTGGTTATTATTTATTTCTCATTTTTTAACCACAGAAACCTTTCCATACCCAAGTGTATTGGTGGCATCTCAAGCCAATTTAAGCTTTTTTATCCTCTATGTTTTAGCTTTTAGTCTGTATTTAATTAGGTTTGTCAATCAACGCTTGCCAATATTGGAAGAAAGTATTTTTATTCTGAGTTTAGCGGTAATCGTTTGTGTGTTTTTAACACCCTTAGATTATGTCAAACTGGTATTTGGGATTGTCTTTTTAAGTTATGCCAGCTTACTAGTCGTGGTTTATTTTTATTTGGCGTATTTAGCGTATAAATCCCCAAAAACAGAAGTATATCTGCTGCTATTTTGTTTAACCTTGATTGGCTTTTTTGCGGGTGTAGATGTATTTCGTTTCAGTAATGCGGCAACGGCAAGTTTATATCAGCCATTATCACCGTATACCTCGCCAGTAATTACTTTATTTATTGCGATTATTTTAGGCATACGCCTAAAAAGAAATATTCAAAAAATTGAGAAATTTAATCAAGATTTAGAGCTTAAAGTTTTTGAAGTCAGTGATGATTTAAAACGCAGTATGTCAGAAAAGCATTATTTAGAATTGGAAAATGTGCGTTTGCAAGAGCGGATTCATCTATCGCATGATTTGCATGATGGTTTGGGTGCATCTTTGGTACGTTCCATGATTATGGTCGACCAAAGCGAACAGAACATGAGTAATCAGCAGTTCTTATCTATGCTGAAATTACTGCGTGATGATTTACGTCAAATTATTGATAGTGGTTCTTCCATTGGTTCTAAAGTGCCTGAAAATCCTAAAATTTGGGTTGCGCCAGTACGTCATCGTTTTAGTCAATTGATGGATGAAATGGATATTCATTCCAAGTGGGATTTTCCAAATGAATGGGTGATTGAGCCGAATTCGTTACAGTGCTTAACTTTGATGCGGGTATTAGAAGAAAGTTTAACCAATGTGATTAAACACAGCCAAGCCAAGCATGTATCCGTCAGTATGCAATTTGTACCGCCTAAGCAATTGGTACTTAAAATTCAGGATGATGGTGTAGGTTTTGAAGCCAATAGCGTGCTTGAACATGGCATGAGTATTGGGATGCGCAGTATGAAAATGCGTTTAGAACGGGTTGGAGGGCAATTAAAATTAAATTCGACACCTGGCTATACGTTAATTCAGGCAGTTTTAACTTTAGATCCCGCTTATCTAAATTCCCCAAGATGAATTGATCATCTTGAGGGGGCTGAAACGAATATTTTAAGCGTCTTCAGCAGGTAACAACATTAAAATGGATTCATTGAGCAGTTGTACCAAATCTTCCAAAATATTTGCGTCGTAAAGGTTTTCATCGAGCAGCACGCGTTCACCATTGGCAATTTTTTGCAGCGTAGGGATAGATGCTTCTGCGACACAAATCGCTTCACCATTCGCCCAAAATAAAACTTCATCTAGCTGATTTGCATAAAGTAGGCGAGAGGCGGGTTCCAACATGATTTGATAACCCTGATCTAGCGCATCTTCTAAATCGCCTACACCTATTTCATCTACTTCAGGAATATTTTCAGGATATTTCGGTTCAGACATTAAGCTTAAAATCGCATCATCCAACACCGATGAGTTTTGTAAACGCGCCCACAATTCTGCTTTCAGATAATCCAATTCTGTCGCAGTCATTTCGCCAATTTGGGTATTTTTTTTACGAACAAGGTCTTGTAGTGGCGTGCGTAACATTTCATCGGCAGAGAATTTATCGCTCACTCGATCCATCATTTCACTAATATTCGGCATGCGGAAACCGAACGAGAACGTCAGACAATCATCTTCCGCCACGCCATAATGTGCCAAACCCGGTGGCACATAGAGTAAATCGCCAGGTGCAAGAACTTCATCAAAATTGACCTGCATTTCAGGCAATAATTTTAACGGTTGTCCTGCGACAAATTCAGTTTCAGCATCACACATTTGCCCAAGTTGCCAACGACGATGTCCATAGCCTTGTAGCAAAAACACATCGTAGAAATCAAAATGCTGACCTACAGAGCCGCCTTTAGGGGCATAAGACACCATTATGTCATCACGTCGCCATTGCGGAATAAAAGGAAATTTTTTCCAAAGTTCAGCGAGATCAAAAGAGTAATGATCAACGGCTTGTACCAATAGCGTCCACAACTTTGGCATTTTTTGAAAATCAGCCTTAATGAGCGGTGATGATTTCACAGTCCATTGATTTGGATCGCGATCTTTTTGTTTGATTAAACGGGCAGTCACATCTTCTTCAAGTGCCAGTTCCATTACATCACTAGGTTCAAGTAGGTTGGCAATTTCTGGGAGTGCATTGCGTACCAAAAGTGGTTTTTTTTGCCAATATTCACTTAGGAATTGTTCTGCGGTAATTCCGCCCAAAACATCTAAAGGTTGCGACATAAAATAGCCTAAGCAAGTTTTATCAATAATCTCAATATTGTCTGATTTGTCGCTGCAAAGGGCAAGGTGATTTATAGTCTTTATAAATATTCACGGCTGTTAAATTACACAGTTTTAAACTTAAGGAACCTGAATATTCAGCATTCTTAACATGCGGCATAACTGAATCATCGGCAGACCCATCAAGGTAGTTTGGTCATTGCCTTGCATGGCTTCAAACAGACTAATACCTAAACCTTCGCACATAAAACTACCTGCACAGTGTAGCGGTTGTTCCTTTGCAACATATCGTGCAATTTCATTGTCAGTTAAGCTGCGGAATTTAACTGTGTAGTGTTCTACAACCGTTTGTTCAAAGCCTGTAGATTGCTGCTGCACACTCAGCGCAGTGCTGAAATAAACCGTTTGACCTGAATTGGCTTGTAATTGTTGTATAGCTTTTTCTGAAGTGAGCGGTTTACCTATAAAAATATCTGGCTGCTGTTCACGCCATGCCACTTGATCTGAACCAATCACAATTGCATCAGGATATTGCTGCGCAATACAGTGTGCTTTTTCAAAAGCCAAGCGTCGCGCCAAATTATCTGCATGCAATTCACCCTGTGCAGATTCATCAATATCAGGTGAAATTGACTTATACGCCAAATGCAGACGATTCATCAATTGCTGACGAGTTTGACTGCCAGACGCTAAAATAATTTCAGGATGTTGCATCAGATCATCACACCGCATAATCCATCAAAATATCTAAAGGCACATAAGACAATACTGACTGATGACAGGCTTGAATTTTAATTGGTGGTGCTTGACCTGCCTGATAGGCTTCAACCCAACGGGTGACGCAAATACACCAGAAATCACCCGGTTGTAAGCCGTTAAAACCAACTTCTGGTACTGGCGTGATTAAATCATTGCCAATTTTTTGCGAGAAATTTAAAAAATCAGAGGTCATTTGTGCACAAACGGTGTGCTGACCTAAATCGGTTGGGGCGGTATGACAAAAACCGTTACGAAAATATCCAGTAATAGGATCAAAGCAACAACTGGCGAGAGATTCGCCCAAAACATTTAAACGATTGATATTTGGATCAGGATGAATAGACATAAGTGCGAGAAAGATGGTGGCTTTTCTCTATCATAATCAAAACTTTTGCTTTAAACAGCAATTCTACAAAAGTTGCTAACCTTTTTCTGCATAATCATTTAAAATCGTGGCGTTTTGATATCAATAAAGTGAGCTATACATGAACTTTCAGCGTATGACTGACCTCGATTTAGCAGGTAAGCGTGTCCTTATTCGTGAAGATTTAAACGTACCTGTTAAAAATGGTGTGATCACCAGCGATGCACGTTTACGTGCGGCATTGCCAACGATTCAAGCTGCTGTTGCCAAAGGTGCAGCAGTGATGGTGTATTCTCACTTAGGTCGTCCTGTTGAAGGTGAGCCAAAAGCTGAACAATCTTTAGCACCTGTAGCTGCGTATTTAACCCAAGCATTAGGTCAAGATGTTCAACTGATCACTGACTATTTAGATGGTGTAGACGTTGCTCCTGGTCAAGTCGTTTTATTGGAAAACTGCCGTTTTAACCACGGTGAAAAGAAAAACAACCCAGAACTTGCCGCTAAATATGCAGCATTGTGTGATGTATTTGTGATGGATGCATTTGGTACCGCGCACCGTGCAGAAGCCTCTACTGAAGGCGTTGCACGTTTAGCACCAGTGGCAGCAGCAGGCCCATTATTGGCTGCGGAATTAGATGCTTTGGGTCGTGCCTTAAAAACACCTGAAAAACCAATGGTGGCGATTGTTGCAGGTTCTAAAGTATCGACTAAGTTAGATGTATTGACTTCATTGTCTGATATTTGCGATCAATTAATTGTAGGCGGTGGTATTGCCAATACTTTCCTTGCTGCAGCAGGCTATAACGTGGGCAAATCATTATGTGAAAATGATTTGATTGACACTGCCAAAGCAATTGCCGCAAAAGTTTCTGTACCACTGCCAACCGATGTTGTAGTTGCAGATGCCGCTGAAATTAATTTTGAAGATTTCTTGGGTTCATTGGCAGCAGCGAAAGCAACTGTGAAAAAAGTTGAAGATGTTGCAGACAACGATATGATTTTAGACGTAGGCCCAGAAACTGCAAAAGCATTTGCTGAAATTTTAAAAACTTCAAAAACAATTCTTTGGAATGGCCCAGTGGGTGTATTTGAAGTTGATCAATTTGGTGAAGGTACGAAAGCACTTTCATTGGCGATTGCAGAATCTGCAGGTTTCTCTATTGCAGGCGGTGGTGACACTTTAGCTGCAATTGACAAGTATGAAGTTGCAGACAAAATCGGCTATATCTCTACAGGTGGAGGTGCATTCCTTGAATTTGTAGAAGGTAAAACCTTACCTGCAGTTGCGGTATTATTAGAACGCGCTTAAATCTAGAAAATTTATCAATAATTTTTAAAAAGGTTGACTTCGGTCAACTTTTTTATATTGGCGGATTCAAGCGGCAAGTGCAACAGTATAAAAACCAGCCATAACTTCACTCGGTGTATACCAACCTAGTGTTTTTCTAGGACGATGGTTGAGTGCAAATTCTATCTGCTCTATTTGTTCGTTTGA